>NZ_JALBYS010000017.1:0-102964 GCF_022678525.1 Serratia sp. PGPR-27
CAATGAAACCCAGTTGGTACAGCTGTTCGAGCAGGTGCTTACGCTGTCGAAGGTCGATGCTTCGCAGAGCGTGGCGATTTTGAAAAGCCATTATTCCGATGCGCGCACGGTGCGCGCCGCGACCGACGCGGCGCTGCGGCTGGGCGCCAGGGTGTATGCCGTCGAACTGCCGGCGTTCAACCATCCGCGGGCGATGGGCAACGACATGACCGCCTATTGCGGCGATACCGCGCTGACCGGCAACCTGGCGGCGCAGCGTGCGCTGGAGGCCGCCGACCTGATCGTCGATACCATGATGCTGCTGCATTCGCCGGAGCAGGAACAGATCCTGAAAACCGGCACCCGCATCCTGCTGGCGGTGGAGCCGCCGGAGGTGCTGGCGCGCATGTTGCCCAACGCGGAGGACAAGGCGCGGGTGCTGGCCGCCGCCGCCGTGCTGGAGCAGGCGAAGCTGATGCAGGTGACCTCCGCCGCCGGCAGCGATTTCCGCGCGCCGCTCGGGCAATATCCGACGGTGACCGAGTACGGCTATGCCGATGAGCCGGGGCGCTGGGATCACTGGCCGAGCGGTTTCCTGTTCACCTGGCCGAATGAGGAGCAGGCGGAGGGCGTGTTGGTGCTGGAGGTTGGCGATATCTTGCTGCCGTTCAAAAGCTATGCGCGCGAACGCATCACGCTGGAGATCGAACAAGGGTTCGTCACCCGCATTCACGGCGGTTTTGAGGCGGAATACCTGCGCGAATACATGAAATACTTCGACGATCCGGAAGTGTACGGCATCTCGCACATCGGCTGGGGCCTGCAGCCTCGCGCCCAGTGGACGGCGATGGGCCTGCACGACAAGAACGACGGCATGTGCATGGACGCGCGCGCGTTCTACGGCAACTTCCTGTTTTCCACCGGGCCGAATACCGAAGTGGGCGGCACGCGCAAAACGCCTTGCCATATGGACATCGCGCTGCGCCGCTGCGACATTCGTCTCGATGGGCAAACGGTGGTGGCGGACGGGGAAGTGGTGGCGCCGGAGGCGTCGCGCGTGCGCCGGGCGTAATCGTTGCTGCCAACGGCGGGGGTTTGTACTATTCTCGTGGATTCCATAGATGGTGAGAGTAACGCAATGACGCCCCCCGAATACCCGTCAGCCGTGAGCGGCCAACCCGAAAATTATCATTTTACCGAGCAAGTCGGGCACCTGCTGCGCAAGGTTTATCAGCGCCACGTGGCGATTTTCCAACAAAACGTCGGCGATTCGCAGCTGACGGCGGTGCAGTTCATCACCCTGTGCGCGGTGCGCGATATGGGGCCGAGCTCGCTGACCGAGCTGGTGCAGGTGACGGCGGTGGATCAAGCCACCATCCGCGGCATCGTCGAGCGGCTGAAGGCGCGCGATCTGATCACGGTGACGCCGGATCCGGTGGATCGGCGCAAGGTGGTGGTCGGCCTGACCGACGCCGGCGGCGCGCTGCTGGCGGAAACGGTGCCGCAGGCGGCCAAAATCACAGAATTGACGTTCGGCACGCTGAACCCGGCCGAACGGATAGCGCTGATATTCCTGCTGAATAAAATGCTGGAAGACCCTGCCACCGGCTGATTCGCCCGCGCAACGTCGGTTGCCTGGTGGTCGGTGGCGAGAGGCCAGCCCATAAGACCATCAAGTGCAGGCGGAGACGCAAACAATGGCGATATCTGAAGTGCAATCGCCCAGGGAAGGCGCGAAAACCACGCTGACGGAGCATCCGCTGATGCTGTCGGTGAACGGCGAACAGCTTCATGCGCAGGTGATGGCGGATACGCCGCTCTTGCTGGTACTGCGCAACGATCTGGCGCTCAACGGCCCAAAATACGGCTGCGGCCTGGGCGAATGCGGCGCGTGCACCGTGCTGATCGACGGCGTGGCGGCGCGCTCCTGCGTGATCCCGGCCCTCGGCGTGTCCGGCCGGGCGATCGTGACCCTGGAAGGTCTCGGCACTCGCCAGCGCCCGCATCCGGTGCAGCGCGCCTTTATCGAAGAGCAGGCGGCGCAATGCGGCTACTGTCTCAATGGCATGATCATGACCACCAAAGCCCTGTTGGATCGCAATCCCACCCCGAGTGAGGTGGAGATCCGTCAGGCGCTGTCCGGCAATCTGTGCCGCTGCGGCACCCATCTTGAAATCTTGCGTGCGGTTCAGCGCGCCATCATTCTCTGCCGCGATGAGGACGCCCACGATCATGACTGATTCCCGTACCCCATCGCCGAGCCAGGCCGAATTGCTGCAGCGCGACGGCGTTCTGTTGATCGTCGACAGCGTGCAACCGCCGCCGGGGCTGGTGCCCAAGGGGCAAACGCCGGTGCTGAAGCCCAAGGAGCAAGGGCTGTTTATCGCCCTGTGCGGCAGCGGTGAAATCTATGCCTTTAACGGCCATGTCGATCTCGGCACCGGCGTGCGCACCGCGCTCGGCCAGATCGTCGCCGAAGAGTTGTACCTGCGCATGGATCAGGTGCAAATGGTGTTGGGTGATACCGAGCGCGCGCCGAATCAGGGCGCCACCATCGCCAGCGCCACGCTGCAGATCTCCGCCGTGCCGCTGCGCAACGCCGCCGCCGAAGCGCGCCGTTGGCTGTTGCGCCAGGCGGCGCAGCGCTTCGATGCGCCGGTGGAACGGCTGACGCTGGAGGAGGGCGTGATCCGCAGCCCGCAGGGGCAAGCGCTCAGCTACGCCGAATTGGTGGCCGGTGGTCATGTCGAACTGTCTATTTCCGGCGACGCGCCGCTGAAACCGCAGGCGGAGTATCGCCTGGTGGGCACCAGCGCCGCGCGCGTCGATATTCCGGCCAAGGCGACCGGCGAAACCACTTACGTACACGATATGCGGTTGCCGAATATGCTGCACGGCCGGGTAGTGCGGCCGCCCTATGCCGGGTACGACAGCGGCGAATTTGTCGGCACCAGCCTGCTGGCGGTGGACGAAACCTCGATCGCGCATATTCCCGGCATCGTCAAACTGGTGGTGATCGGCGATTTCATCGGCATTGTCGCCGAGCGCGAAGAGCAGGCGATCAAGGCGGCGCAGGCGCTGCAGGTCAGTTGGAAAGACTGGCGGCGCAATTTGCCGCAGATGACCGACGTGGCGCAGGCGCTGCGCGACAACCCGCATTCGACCCGAGTGGTGCACGATACCGGCGACGTGGACGCGGCGCTGGCGGCGGCCGACAGGCGTTTCACCCGCAGCTACCTGTGGCCGTATCAGCTTCATGCCTCGATTGGCCCTTCCTGCGCGCTGGCGGACTACCGGCCGGAGCGTCTGCAGGTCTGGTCAGGCAGCCAGAACCCGCACCTGCTGCGCGCCGATCTGGCCTGGCTGCTGGAGTACCCGGAAGCGCAGATCGAGATCGTTCGCATGGAGGCGGCCGGCTGCTATGGCCGCAATTGCGCCGATGACGTCTGCGCCGACGCGGCGCTGCTGTCGCGCGCGGTGGGCAGGCCGGTGCGGGTGCAACTGACCCGCGAACAAGAACATGTGTGGGAACCGAAGGGCACGGCGCAACTGATGGAGGTGGACGGCGGGCTGGACGCCGCCGGGCACCCGGTCGCCTACGATTTTCGCACCTATTATCCTTCCAACGGCGCGCCGACGCTGGCGCTGCTGCTGACCGGCCGGGTCGAGCCGCTGCCGGTGGCCTATGAAATGGGCGATCGCACTTCGGTGCCGCCTTATGAGTATCCGGCGCTGCGCGTCAGCATCGAGGACATGGCGCCGATCGTGCGTGCCTCCTGGATGCGCGGCGTTTCCGCCTTGCCCAACACCTTCGCCCACGAGTCTTATATCGATGAGCTGGCCCACGCCGCCGGCGTCGATCCGCTGGAGTATCGGCTGCGCTACATCAATGATGAACGCGCCAGTGAACTGATGCGCAGCACCGCAGAACGCGCCGGCTGGACGCCGCATACCGAACCGATGCAGACCCCGGCGGAAGACGGCGTGCTGCGCGGGCGCGGCTTTGCCTATGCCCGTTACATCCACAGCAAGTTTCCCGGCTTTGGCGCGGCCTGGGCCGCCTGGGTGGCCGACGTGGCGATCGACAAAGCCAGCGGTGAAGTGGCGGTGACGCGCATCGTGGTCGGCCACGACGCGGGCATGATGGTTAACCCGGACGGCGTGCGCCACCAAATTCACGGCAATGTATTGCAATCGACCAGCCGGGTATTGAAAGAGCGCGTGACCTTTGAGGAATCGACGGTCTCCGCCAAAGAATGGGGGGCCTACCCGATCCTGACCTTCCCGGAGGTGCCGGAGGTGGACGTGGTGATGATGCCGCGCCCTTACGATCCGCCGCTGGGCGCCGGGGAGTCGGCGTCGGTGCCCAGCGCGGCGGCCATCGCCAACGCGGTGTTCGACGCCACCGGCATTCGTTTTCGCGAGCTGCCGATCACCTCGGACAAGCTGCGTGAGGCGCTGAACGGGCCGGATGCCGAACGGCAGGCCGCGCCGCCCAAGAAAAAGAAGCGTGGCAAATGGTGGTTCGGCGGCGCGGCGGGGCTGTTCGGCGCCGTGCTGGGCATCGCCGGCAGCGCCTTGCCGTGGCGGGCGGAGATCGCGCCGGTGGCGACGCCCGGCGCCGGCACCTGGTCGGCCGCCACGCTGGAGCGCGGCCGTCAGCTGGCCGCCGCCGGAGACTGCGCGGTTTGCCATACCGCATCGGAAGGGGCGACCAACGCCGGCGGGCTGGCGATGGCGACGCCGTTCGGCACGCTCTACAGCACCAATATTACCCCGGACGTGGCAACCGGCATCGGCAACTGGTCGTTTACCGCGTTCGATCGGGCGATGCGCCAGGGTATCGCCCGCGACGGCCGCCACCTCTATCCGGCATTTCCTTACACCGCCTTCAGCAAAATGACCGACGGCGACATGCAGGCGCTGTACGCTTATCTGATGTCGCAACCGGCGGTGCGCCAGAGCAACCCGGCCAATCAGATGCGTTTCCCGTTTAACCTGCGGCCGCTGATGGCCGGCTGGAACGCGCTGTTCCTGCGCCAGGGGGAATATCAACCCGATCCGCAACAAAGCGCGCAATGGAACCGCGGCGCTTATCTGGTCAACGGGCTTGGCCATTGCGCCGCCTGCCATTCGCCGCGCAACCTGCTGGGGGCGGAAAAGGGCGGTGCGGCTTTCCTGGCGGGGGGGATGGTGGACGGGTGGGAAGCGCCGGCGCTGAATCAATTGGCCAACGCGGAAAAACCCTGGACCGAGGAACAGCTGTTTCAGTATTTCCGCAGCGGGCATTCCGCCGAGCACGGCGTGGCGGCCGGGCCGATGGGGCCGGTGGTGAGCGAGCTGGCGACGTTGCCGCAGAGCGATCTGCGGGCGATGGCCAATTATGTGATGTCGCTGAGCGCCAAGTCGACGCTGAACGTGGAGCCGCAGGCGCAGTTGGCGGCTCGCGCATTGCCGGCGGTGGGGCAACTTGCCGGTGAGCGGTTGTTTCAGGGCGCTTGCCAGGCCTGCCACAGCGCCGCCGCCGGCGGGCCGCAGCTGTTCGGCGTCAGCCCGGATCTGGCCAACAACACCAACATCTTCAGCGATCGCCCCGATAACCTGATCAAGGTGATCCTGCAAGGGATCCCCAAACCGGCCACCGCCGAATTGGGCTTTATGCCGGGCTTTAAGGACAGTTTTTCCGATCGGCAGGTAACGGCGCTGGTGAATTATTTACGCCAACGCTATGCCGGCGACAAACCGGCCTGGCGCGACGTGGAGGCGCAGGTGGCGCGGCTGCGCGCAGAGCCGGGCACGCACTGAGCCGCCTCAGGCATGGCGCAGGAACGCCACCAGCCGCTGCGCCGGCAGCGGCAACTGCGCAGGGTCACGCACCGCGATCGACAGGCGCCGGGTCGCCCAATCGTCCGTCAGCGGCAGTGCGCTGTGCCGAATTTCCGGCTGGCGTTGTGCGCTCTCTTCCGGCACCACCGCCAGCCCGGCGCCGCGCAGCACCATGCGGCAGATGGCGTCGAAATGAGCGGCACGCGCCCGCAGCCGCATCGGGCCGCCGCTGCGTATCGCCAATTGCTCAAGATGCTGTTGCAGCGCGCTCTCTTCCGGCAGGCCGATGAAATCAAAAGGCAGGGCGTCCGCAAAGCTGACCTGCCGGCGGCCGCTGAGCGCATGCCCCGGCGGCAGCGCCAGCACCAGACGATCCTGGCGAAAAGGGTAACTTGTCAGCCCGCGCAGATCGGCGTGATCCGCGACGATGCCGATATCCGCCGCCCGTTCGGCGATTGCCTGCGCGATGGCCGGGCTGGGCAGCTCTTCCAGCGCGATATCGGTGTGCGGGTGCAGCATCAGAAAATCCGCCAACAGCTCCGGCAAAAAGGCGTCGGCGGCGACGGTATTGGCGACGATGCGCAGCTGGCTGCGCTGGCCCGGCGCGAACTCGGCCATATCACCGCGCAGCCGGTCGCGCTGCTGCAATAGCACTCGCGCGTGATGCAACAGGCGCTCACCGGCGGGCGTCGCCTGGACGCCGCGCGGATTGCGCGTCAGCAGCGCTACGCCGGCCTGTTGCTCCAGCCCGCGCATGCGGGCGCTGGCGGCGGCCAGCGACAGCCCGACGCGCTCGGCGCCGGCGGTGATGCTGCCGGTCTCGAGCACTGCCGCCAACAGCCGCAGATCGATAAAGTCAAAATGCATGCGTTTTCCCTCTGTCTTTGCCGCAGGCAGGCTCTGTCATTGCCGCATTGTGCCGCGGCGCGGCGCTGGCCACAATCGAGCCGTTGATTCGCCATAAGGATAGACGCATGTCGCTGACGTTACTCGAAATTGTCGCCCTGACGGGCATTTTTACACTGGCCGGCACGGTCAAAGGGGCGATCGGTCTGGGGTTGCCGACGGTGTCGATGGGGTTGCTCAGCCTGATGATGCCGCCGGGGCAGGCCGCCGCGCTGCTGCTGTTGCCCTCGCTGATCACCAACCTGTGGCAACTGCTGTGCGGGCCGACGCTGTGGGCGCTGTGGCGGCGGCTCTGGCCGATGATGCTGTGCGTCACGCTGGGCACATTGTTGAGCGCGGGGGCGCTCACTGCCGGCGACGGCCGCCTGGCGCCGCTGGCGCTGGGCATGTGTCTGATCGGCTATGCGCTGCTGGGATTCACCCGTTTTGATTGGCGCATTTCCGCCGTGGCAGAGCCTTGGCTGGGGCCGCTGTGCGGCCTGGTGACCGGTACGCTGACCGGCGCCACCGGGGTATTCGTCATTCCGGCGGTGCCTTACCTGAATGCGTTGGGCCTGGCGCGCGATGAGCTGGTGCAGGCGCTGGGGCTGTCGTTCACCGTCTCGACGCTGGCGCTGGCCGCAGGGTTGGCCTGGCATCAGGCGCTGCCCGGCACGCTGCTCGGCGTTTCCTTGCTGTCGCTGTTGCCGGCGTTGGCCGGCATGTGGCTGGGCGGGATCGTGCGCCGTCATTGTCGCCCGCAGCTGTTTCGCCGCCTTTTCTTTATTGGGTTATTAATCTTGGGCGTTGAGATTATTTGGCGATTCAATTAATTGAATCGATAGCATCTGCGTGTAATCAGGTTCGGTATATTATTCTGGGTTTTATTTTAATATGATGGCTTGCAATGTTTAGAACACACTTTTCTTATTGGTTTTTTCATGAAATACAGGATGGTTATGGATTGTTATTAGTGTGTTTTACTTTTTCAACTATAACCCTTTTAAAATGGGATAACCCCAGTGAATGTATAGGGGAACCTTGATGAAGGAAATTTTAAGCAGCCAATTCGATGCGGTGTCAGGTGGATGGCAGGATCGAGATGGGAGTGGAAAAAGAGCGTCTGATAACGGAGATGGGGTATATGATGAATAGATATGTTGTTTTTATAAAGAGTGATGAATCAAAAGTGCTAAGAAAGGAAGTGGTTACACGAGAAATAATTAAAGACATGAAGCAGAAGGGGTTCAGAAAGCATCATATCGAAGTAGAGGCTGATAACGAAAGCGATGCCATTAAAAAATTAAATAAGAACAGCAATGATTATTTGGATTCATTGAGAAATTTTTCAGGTGATTTATTGTTCTGTTCTATTTTTGTTATTGTTATGACGATAGTCTATTTTACCACGATGAAAATGAGTTAGAAGTAGATACTGTAGGATTTAAAAAATAAAAAGGCTTGTCGAACTGGATCTCTCTGATTTTTCTCTGGATATGATACTGCCATTGGGTGAAATATACGTTCATAAAAATTTATTGGCGCTAGGATCACTCAGAAGATTTAAAGGTGTTTATTCTAATGGTTTCATATCCTCTCACCAAAATTAACTGACCTTCTGCTTATTTTATTGTCAATACAGTAGCCTGTGAATTTGAATGTTAGCTATCACTAAGGGACGCTGCTCATGTTTCGCCAGGAAGCGATCGAGAATCAGAAAATGAAATGGCGTGGCAGGGCGCTCCTGCTACCCGGTATTCCCGTTTGGGGCACGACAGGGCTCTGCCTGTTTTTCTTCATCGCCTTTCTCACCTTCGCGATCGCCGGCACCTATACCCGGCGGGTCAACGTGACCGGTGAGATCAGCACCTATCCCCGCGCCGCGAACGTTTACTCCACGGTTCAAGGGGTAGTGGTCAAACAATTTGTCACCGAAGGGCAGGTGATTGCCGCCGGTGCCCCCATTTACCAGATTGACGTCAGTAAAAGCACCCGTAGCGGTGTGCTCAGCGACAACCAACGCCGGGATATCGATGGCCAGCTGGCGCGCATTGCGCAAATCATTAACCGACTGGAAAGCAGCAAGCAGGCCACGCTTATCATGCTGGAACAACAGAAGGCGCAATACACCGCGGCATTCACCCGCTCCACCGATATCCTCAAACGCGCCCAGGAAGGGATACGCATCATGAAGGAAAACATGGAGAACTACCGGCACTATCAGACCCAGGGGCTGATCAATAAGGATCAGCTCACCAATCAGGTGGCGCTGTATTACCAGCAGCAGAACAACCTGCTGGGCCTGTCCGGCCAGAACGAACAGAATGCGTTGCAGATCACCGCGCTGGAAAGCCAGATCCATATCCAGGCTGCCGAATTCGACAACCAGATCTACCAGATGGAGCTGCAGCGCTACGAGCTGCAAAAGGAGCGGCAAAACATCGATGCCACTGGCGATATTATCGTTCGCGCGCTGGCCGGCGGCCGCATCGATTCGCTGAGCGTCACGGTTGGCCAGATGGTGAACGTCGGCGACAGTCTGCTGCAGGTACTCCCCCACGACATCGATCGCTATGCTCTGGTGCTGTGGGTACCTAACGACGCCATCCCTTACATTGCTGCCGGTGATCGGGTCAATGTGCGCTATGACGCCTTTCCGGCGGAGAAGTTCGGCCAGTTCGCCGGCACAGTGTCCGTCATCTCCAAAGCCCCGGCCTCACCGCAGGAAATGCTGACCTACCAGGGGGCGCCCAAAGCGGCGCTGACCGCCGCCGTGCCTTACTACAAAGTGATCGTTATCCCGGAAAAACAATCCATTGCTTACGATGGTAAACGTCTGAGCCTGGAAAACGGCATGAAAGCGCAAAGCACCCTGTTTCTGGAAAAAAGGAAGATTTATCAATGGATGCTGTCGCCGTTCTACGACATGAAACACAGCGCGACGGGGCCGGTCAATGAGTAGGACCACATTCAAACAACGGGTCAGCCAGCTGGATCTGCGGCTGCGCCACCGGGTTCCGATGGTACACCAGACCGAGTCGTCAGAATGCGGGCTGGCCTGTCTGGCGATGATTTGCGGCTACTACGGCAAAAACATCGACCTGATTGCGCTGCGCCGGCAGTTCAATCTGTCATCCCGCGGTGCCACATTGGTTGGACTGACCGGTATCGCCGAACAGCTGGGGTTGAGCACTCGCCCCTTGTCACTGGAGCTGGACGAACTTGGCGCGCTAAAACTGCCCTGCATTCTGCACTGGGAATTCAACCATTTTGTGGTGCTGGTCAGCGTCAAAGGCCGCCGCGCAGTGCTGCACGATCCGGCGCGCGGGCGGCGGGCGGTCAGCCTGGCGGAGCTGTCGCACAGTTTCACCGGCGTAGCGCTTGAGGCCTGGCCCGGCAGCACCTTTACCGCCGACAGCGTTCGCCACCGCATTCACCTGCGCACGCTGATTGGCAGCGTACACGGGCTCAAGGGGGCGCTCGGCAAAATCTTTTGCCTGTCTCTGGTATTCGAAACCATCAACCTGGTGATGCCCATCGGCACGCAGCTGGTGATGGATCACGCCATTCCTGCCGGAGATCGCGGGTTACTGTCGCTCATCTGCGCCGGATTGATGCTGTTTATCTTGTTGCGGGCTGCCATCGGCATGGTGCGGGCATGGTCCGGACTGGTTATGTCGACGCTTATCAACGTGCAGTGGCAGTCCGGGTTGTTCACCCATCTGCTGCGCCTGCCACTCGGTTACTTTGAACGGCGTAAGCTGGGTGACATTCAATCACGCTTCGGTTCACTGGATACGCTGCGCAGCACTTTCACCACCAGTATCGTCGGCGCCATCATGGACGGCATCATGGTGATCGGTGTGTTGGTGATGATGGTGCTGTATGGCGGCTGGCTGACCTGGGTAGTGCTCAGTTTCACTGCGCTTTATGTGTTGATGCGGCTGCTGACCTATGGATATTACCGTCAGCTGTCCGAGGAGGCGCTGGTGAGAGAGGCGCGGGCCGGCTCGTATTTTATGGAAACGCTGTACGGTATCGCTACCGTCAAGATGCAGGGTATGGCAGAACGCCGCATCGCTCACTGGCTAAACCTTGAAATTGACACTATCAACACGGGTATCCGCGTCACCAGGATGGACATGCTGTTTGGCGGGATCAACACCTTCATAGCGGCGTGCGACCAGATCGTCATTCTGTGGTTGGGAACCAGCCTGGTGATCGATAACCAGATGACCCTCGGCATGTTCGTGGCGTTCGGCGCCTTTCGGGGGCAGTTCTCCGACCGTATCGGGTCGCTGACGGAGTTTTTGCTGCAACTGCGCATGATGAGCCTGCATAACGAGCGCATTGCCGATATCGCTCTGCATCCGCGGGAGGCGCGTAAACCCGATCACCCTTACACGGCGGGCCTGCAACCTTTGGGATTGACGACCCATGCCCTGAGCTATCGTTACGACAGCCAGTCACCGGCTATCTTTGATGGCCTGGACATCAGCGTTGCGCCGGGCGAAAGCGTGGCCATTGTGGGCCCGTCCGGCGCCGGCAAAACCACGTTGATGAAGGTGTTGTGCGGACTGTTGACCCCGGATTCAGGGCGGGTTGAGGTGAACGGTGTCGATATCCGCCAGCTCGGCATCAACAACTACCACAAAATGATTGCCTGCGTGATGCAGGACGACAAACTGTTCTCCGGCTCGATCCGGGAAAATATTTGCGGGTTTGCGGACGAGGTGGACGATGCCTGGATGCAAACCTGTGCCCGTGCCAGCTATCTGCATGACGTGATTTTACGCATGCCTATGGGATATGAAACACTGATTGGCGAGTTGGGGGAAGGATTGTCCGGCGGGCAAAAACAACGGCTATTCATAGCCCGGGCAATCTACAAAAAACCGGCTATTTTGTTTCTGGATGAGGCCACCAGCGCGCTGGATAAGGAGAGCGAAACTGTGGTGAATCAGGCCATCAAGAGACTCAATATCACTAAGCTGATCATTGCCCACCGTGAAACGACCATTGCGTCGGCAGATCGGGTTATACATTTGGGATAAGGGGGGTATCACCCGCGGCACCGGCCATTTTCACTGTTCTCCCCTAAAAACCCAATAAATGGCGATGGGGCAAGGCTATTTTTGCTGCTCGCTTCGGCTTTCAATTTACGGCGCGGCGCATTGCGCGATATTCTGGTTTTCTGATGGGCTGACGGCGGATGAGGGAACCATGACAGACAGCCAGGCGTTTGAACAACAAAGCCTCGACAATCTGCTGAGCTATTGGCGGCGCCATCGCCGCCTGCCGGGCGCGCGCTATCCGGCCGGCCCGACCGACACCCTGTGTGACGTGCCGGGCGTCAGCGTCGGGCATCACACGCTGGCCGACGGCGAATGCCAGACCGGCGTTACCGCCATCGTGCCGCCGGGCGATCTGTTTAACCAGCCGCTGCCGTGTGGTAGCTCGGTGCTCAACGGCTTCGCCAAGCCGCTGGGGCTGGTGCAGCTGAACGAGCTGGGGGTGCTGCAAACGCCTATTCTGCTGAGCAACACCTTCGCCGTCGGCACGCTGTTCAACGCCATGGTGCGGCGCAGCTGTCTGCGTTACCCGCAGATCGGCCGCGGCAGCGCCACCATTAACCCGCTGGTGCTGGAGTGCAACGACGGCTACCTCAACGATATTCAGGCGATGGCGGTGCGTGAGGAGCACGTCTTCAGCGCGCTGGATAACCATTCCACCCGCTTTGCGCGCGGCAGCGTTGGCGCCGGGCGCGGCATGAGCAGCTTCGGCTTGAAAGGGGGCATCGGCACCGCCTCGCGCTATTGCCCAGGGCTCGGCACCACGCTCGGCGTGCTGGTGTTGGCCAACTTCGGCACCCTCGACTCGCTGACGCTGAGCGGCGTGCGCGTTGTCCAGGCGCTGGGCAAGCTGTTGGCGGATCCGCCGCCGCAGGTGGACGCCGGTTCGGTCATTATCATCATCGCCTGCGATCGGGCGCTGGACAGCCGCCAGCTGAACCGCATCGCCCGCCGCGCGGGCGCCGGTTTGGGGCGGGTGGGCAGCCATTGGGGGCACGGCTCCGGCGATATCGCGCTGGCGTTTTCCACCCGGTTGCTGGGGGCGACGTTGCCGGACGAGCGGCTGGAGCCGCTGTTTGCGGCCGCCGCGGACGCCACCGAATACGCGGTGTTGGATGCCTTGCTGAGCGCGGAAGGCGTCAGCGGTTTCCAGCAGCACGATCGTATGGCGTTGGGCCCGCTGCTCGATCGGCTGGCGGCAAATTAAATAACGGGAGTGTGATGTGAAAGTCTTTATCTCTGCGGATATTGAGGGTATTGCCGGCGTGATGCGGCCGGAGCAGTGCAACCCGGCTCATGCTGACTATGCAGCGGCGCGCGAGCTGATGGAGCAGGAGGTCAACGCCGCCATCGACGGCGCTTTTGCCGGCGGCGCCACCGAGGTGACGGTGGCCGACAGCCACGCCATGATGCAGAACCTGCGCGCCGATCGCATCGATGCGCGGGCGCGCCTGGTGCAGGGCAAACCGCGCGGGCTATCGATGGTGGAAGGGCTGCAGCATCAACGTTACGACGGCCTGATGTGTATCGGTTATCACAGCGCCGCCGGCGAACGCGGCGTGCTGGCGCATACCATCAATGGCCGGGCCTTTTACCGCGTCAGCCTGAACGGCGAGGTGGTAGGCGAAAGCGATCTGTATGCGGCGGCGGCGGCCGAGTTGAACGTCCCGCTGTGGCTGGTGAGCGGTGACGACGAGCTGCAACGCTGGATCGCTGAACGTTATCCGCAATCTGGCTATGTTTGCGTGAAACGCGCCATCTCGCAAACCGCCGCCGAATCGCTCAGCCCTCAGCGGGCGCGGGCGGAGATCCGCGAGCGGGCGATGCAGCAGGTGCGCCAGGGCGCCAGACTGCCGGTGGAGCGCCGCTTCATGCCACCTTACCGGTTGACGCTGATGGCGGCCAAACCGGTGCTGGCGGATCTGTTCAGCCTGGTGCCCGGCGTGCAGCGCCAGGACGCGCTCACCGTGGCCTTCGACAGCGACAACATGGCGGCGCAAATCCGCCTGCTCAGCGTCTTCTCCTCTCTGGCGACGACGCAGAGCTGACTCCCGGTGCGGGTTCCCGCCCGCACCGCACGATTCTCCAACAGAAAATCCCTTATCAAGATTAGGCCTGCTGAATAATAGGCTACGCTAATTATTGCTCTGTTGCGCTATGTCACCTGACCGGCGCGGCAAGCCATTCCCATAACAAGAGTTGTTTCGCCGAAGGCAGTGACGCCTTCGGTTTTTTTGGAGTCATGAGCAATGAGCATATCCCAAGTTCCGCTTTCGCGGCGGCGGTTTATCGTCGGCGCCGGGGCGTTGGTGATCGGCGCCTATCTGCCGTCCACCGGCGCGCTGGCGCGCTCGAACGCCCCGGCCGCCTCCGGCACGGCGGCGTTAGACGCCAACGCCTTCGTTCAGATCGGCGCCGACGGCGTCGTCACCGTCATCAGTAAACACACCGAAGTGGGCCAGGGGGTCTATACCGGCATGGCGACGCTGGTCGCCGAAGAGCTTGATGCCGACTGGGCGCAGGTGCGGGTCGTGGCCGCGCCGGTGGATACCGCCGTCTACAAAAACCTGGCCTTCGGATTCCAGGGCACCGGCGGTTCCAGCTCGGTGGCCAATGCCTATGAGCAAATGCGGCGCATGGGCGCCATGGCGCGCGCGCTGCTGGTGCAGGCCGCCGCGCAGAGCTGGAAAACCTCGGCGCAGGAAATCACCGTGCAGGCGGGCAAGATCCGCCATGCCGCCAGCGGGCGAGAAGCGGGCTTTGGCGAGTTCGCCGCGCTGGCCGCCACGTTGCCGCCGCCCGATCCCGCCAGCCTGACGCTGAAGGACCCGGCCAATTTCATCCTGATCGGCAAAACGCGCGGTTTGCACCGCGTCGATTCGCTGGCGAAAACCAACGGCAGCGCGCAGTTCTCGCAGGATATCCACGAGCCGGACATGCTGACCGTCACCATCAAGAAACCGCCGCGTTTCGGCGGCAAAGTGGCGACCTTCGACGCCGAGCGGGCGCTGGCGGTGCCGGGCGTGGTGGCGGTGAAACAGGTTGCCACCGGCGTAGCGGTTTACGCCAAAAACACCTGGGCGGCGATCCAGGGGCGGGAACGGCTGAGGGTCACCTGGGACGATGCGCAGGCCGAACGGCGCAACACCGAGGAGATCTACGCCGAGTTCCGCCAGGTGGCGCAGAAAACCGGCGTGGTGGCGAAGAGCCACGGCAAGCCGGACGAGGTGTTCGATAAGGCCGACAAGGTGATCGAGGCTGAATACACCTTCCCGTACGTCGCCCACGCGCCGATGGAGCCGCTGGACGGCTATCTGTTCTGGGACGGCGAGAGCGTTAAGGCGCGCTACGGCTGCCAAATCCAGACGCTTGACCATAAGCAGCTGTGCGATCTGTTCGAGCTGCCGCCGGAGAAGGTGCAGATTGAAACCATTCTGGCGGGCGGCAGCTTCGGCCGGCGCATCGATTTAGGCAACCCGACGCTGGGGCCGGATCTGGCGGCCGACATGGCGGCGGCGGCCAAGGGCATCGGCCCCGGTCACGGCGTGAAGGTGGTATGGACGCGCGAGGACGACATCCGCAACGGCTGGTATCGCCCGATGATCCTGCACCGCCTGCGCGGCGCCATTCGCGGCGGCAAGGTGGTGGGCTGGACCGATACCGTGGTCGGCCACTCCTGGACGCGCCACAGCGCGATGGATGCGCTGGTGGTCAACGGGCTCGATCAAATGATGGTCGAGGGCGCCAGCGAGGTGTCATACACCTTCGAAGCCTTCCGCTGCGATGCGCACATCGTGCCCGGCAAGGTGCCGACCACCTCGCTGCGGTCGGTCGCCAGCACCCACACCGGCCACGCGGTGGAGAGCTTTATCGATCAGCTGTTGCAGGAAACCGGGCAGGATCCGGTCGAAGGGCGGCTGGCGCTGATGGGCGATGCGCCGCGCGCGGCGGGCGTGCTGCGGGCGGTGGCTAAAGCCGCCGACTGGCAGGGCGCCAAGGTGGTGGACGGGCGCGCGCGCGGCGTGGGCGTCGCCAAGGCGTTCGATACCTATGTGGCGCAGGTGGCCGAGGTGTCGATCGGCGAAGGCGGCATCCCGAAAGTGCATAAAGTGTGGTGTGCGGTGGATTGCGGCGTGGCGGTGAACCCCGACGTGATCCGCGCGCAGATCGAGGGCGGCATTGGTTACGGCCTCAGCATGGCGCTATACGGCAATATCACGCTGAAAGACGGCGTGGTCGAACAGTCCAATTTCAATAACTTCCGCCCGCTGCGTATCGATGAGATGCCGGAGATCGAGGTGATCATCGTGCCCTCGACCGAGAAACCGACCGGCGTGGGCGAGCTGGGGGTGCCGACCATCGCCCCGGCGGTCGGCAATGCGCTGGCGCTGCTCGGGCGGCCGCGCACCTCGCTGAGCCTGCCGCTGCATAATCCCACTGCGAATCCGGCGTCTGACAAGGAGAGAACCTGATGATTCATTTAACCGTAAACGATCAGCCGCTGACCTTTGAGGGCGATCCGCACATGCCGCTGCTGTGGTTTTTGCGTGACGAAGCCGGCCTGACCGGCACCAAGTTCGGCTGCGGCATCGCCATGTGCGGCGCCTGTACCGTGCATCTGGACGGCGTGCCGGTGCGTTCGTGCATGACGCCGGTCTCCGCCGCCGTCGGCAAGAAAATCACCACCATCGAAGCCGTGGGCGCCACGCCGGAAGGCAAGGCGGTGCAGGAAGCCTGGCTTGATCTGGACGTGGTGCAGTGCGGTTACTGCCAGTCCGGCCAGATCATGAGCGCCAGCGCGCTGTTGGCGCAAAGCAAGGATCCGAGCGATGCGGACATTGACGCGGCGATGGGCGGCAACGTCTGCCGCTGCGCCACCTATGTGCGCATTCGCGCCGCCATCCACCAGGCCGCCAAGGCGTTGGGTTAGGGAGAGATGCGATGAGCAATGCCTTGAAAGGGCTGTTATGGCTGATTATCGCCGTGGTGGTGTTGGCGGGAGGGTACGCGCTGTATACCCTGCTGCGGCCCACCGGCGCGGAACCCGCGGCGCCGATCGCCGGGGCGCCGGCCGGTATCACCGACAAACTGGCGCGCGGCGAGTACCTGGCGCGCGCCGCCGACTGCGTGGCGTGCCACACCGCGCCGGGCGGCGCGCCTTATGCGGGTGGCTTCGCCTTCAAATTGCCGTTCGGCACCATTTACGGCACCAATATTACCGCCGACAAGGAGACCGGCATCGGCAACTGGAGCGACGATCAGTTTGTGCGTGCGGTGCGTGAGGGCATCGGCCCGCAGGGCAACCTGTATCCGGCGATGCCTTATACCTCGTACACCGGGCTGAGCCGCGACGACGTGCTGGCGATCAAGGATTATCTGTTCAGCCTGCCGCCGGTGAAACAGGCCAACCCGCAAAACGAGCTGTCGTTCCCGTTCAACCAGCGCTGGGGTATGAAATTCTGGAACCTGGCGTTCTTCCAGGAGCAGCGCTTCGCGCCGGATCTCAACAAGGATGAACAGTGGAATCGCGGCGCCTATCTGGCGACGGCGCTGGGCCACTGCGGCGAGTGCCACACGCCGCGCAATCTGGGGTTTGGTCTTAACCAGAGCAAGCACCTGAGCGGTGAAGTGGTGCAGGGCTGGTTCGCTGCCAACATCACGCCGGACAAACAGACCGGCATCGGCGGTTGGAGCGACCAGCAGCTGTCGCAATATCTGGCTACCGGCCATGCGCCGGGGCGCAGCAGCGCCGCCGGCCCGATGGCGGAGGCGGTGGAAAACAGCCTGCAGTTCCTGACGCCGGAAGATAATCTGGCGCTGGTGAAATACCTGCGCGACATCGAGCCTATCGCCGGCGACGGCGCGGCGGCGGTGAACCTGCAGCCGAAGGGCGCGGGGGCTTCCACGCCGATCCTGCCGGGCGGGCAAGACAGTTCGCTTGGGCGCCGGGTGTTCGCCAACGACTGCAGCGGTTGCCACCAGTGGAACGGGCCGGGCCGCCAGAGCGAGTACGCATCGCTGGTCGGCAGCACGGCGGTGAACGATCCGCAGGGGCGCAGCGTGGTGCAGGCCATCCTGAAGGGGACGAGCATCAGCGTCGGCGAGCGGCATGAGATGATGCCGGCGTTCGGCAGCGCCTATTCCGACGAGGAAGTGGCGGCGGTCGCCAACTTTGTGGTCGGCCATTTCGGCGACAAGCAGGGCAAAGTCACCGCCAAACAGGTGGCGGAGCAGCGCAAGCAGTAACGCATCGCTGCGGCGCGTATGTTGAGGGCGGCGATATCGGTGATATCGCCGCTTTTTTATGGCCGTTGCGCCGGCGGCAGTGCGGTGAAAAAGTAGGACTAGCCCTGGCTTAATTGATTGAAAAGATAGTCAAAGACTAAACGCACGCGCGTAGGGCAGGCGTGTTGATGCGTATGATAGAGATTGACCGGCCAGGGCGGCGGAGCGTCATCCTGCAGAATAGAGATCAACTCGCCTGAGGCGAGGTGTTTTTCAACCAAATATCCGGCCAGTTGGCCGAAACCTAAACCGGCGAGCACCGCCTTACGCTCTATATCGGGCGTGTCGGTGACGAAGACGGCGGATTTGGGGTAGAAATAGCGTTTCTGGCTGAACTCCCAGGGCCAGTAGCGCCCGGTTTTGCGATTAACCAGAGCGACAATCGGCTGGTGCGCGAGTTGATCAACCTGCTCCGGCGGCGACGTGCGTTCGAGCAACGTCGGTGAAGCAACCAGATGGAAAGGCATGGTTCGGGGCTGGCGGACGATACAGGTTTGGTCATGCAGAAAGCCGATGCGAATGCCGATATCAATTCTTTCATCGACCAGATCGCTGTGGATGTTCGACAGGTGGAATTCGAGCGTAATCGCAGGATATAAACGCGCGAACTCCGCCAGTATCGGCATGACGACCTCGCTGCCATAGGTGTGCGGCGCCGTGATGCGCACCACGCCGGTGAGATCTTCCGCCTCTTTCCCTTTCGCCTGAAACAGCTTGTTAAACTGATCTATCGCCGCTTTGGCTTGTTCAGCAAAGCCAAGGCCGAAATCTGTGATTTTTACGTTTCTGGTGTTGCGGTGGAACAGCTGTTCACCGAGCAACGACTCTAATTCTTTGATAGCTCGGGTGACTTTCTGCGGGGAAATGCCGAGCCTGGTCGCTGCGCGTTTAAAGTTCATCTCCTCAGCGGCGCAGCAGAAAATGCGCAAGGCTTCTTGTCTGTTTTGCACTCTCGCCTCTTTGTTCCAAAAAATGGAATTCTAAAAGCATAACACTTCCATTTACTGATGGTAAACGGCGGATAAAGTATTCGTACTGACCAACAGAAGAGGAACGAGAGATGAACCGTATTTCAGGCAAAGTGGTGGTGATTACCGGCGCCAGCAGCGGGCTGGGCGAAGCGACCGCAAAACATTTGGCGGCGCGGGGGGCGACGGTGGTGGTGGCGGCCCGCAGGAAAGATCGTCTTGATGCGCTGGTTCGGCAAATCGTTGGCGACGGCGGCACCGCGTTGGCGCTGCCGGTGGATGTAACTAAGCGTCAGGAGGTCGAAGCGATGATCGCCCAGGCCGTCAGGCAGTTTGGCAAAATTGATGTCTTGGTCAACAACGCGGGGCTGATGGCGATCGCACCGCTGAGCGCCGTAAAGGTCGATGAATGGGAACGGATGATCGATATCAATGTGAAAGGCGTGCTGTATGGCATCGCGGCCACCTTGCCGCTGTTCGAAAAGCAGCAATTCGGTCATTACATCACCCTCTCCTCCATTGCCGGCAAGAAGGTGTTCAGCCCCGGCGGCACGGTCTATAGCGGCACGAAATTCGCGGTCAGCGCGATCGCCGAAGGTTTGCGTCACGAAGTCGGCGGGAAGATCAGAACCACGACGATCGCCCCCGGCCTGATCGACACCGAACTGAAACAGGGCAGTTCGCACGCGGAAAGTTTGCAGGCCGTTGGCGAACTCTACCAGAGCCAGGCGATTTCCGCCGATGCCATCGCGCGCGCCATCGCCTATGCGATCGAGCAGCCTTCGGACGTGGATGTGAGTGAGATTGTCATCAGGCCGACCGTGCAGGAATTTTAAATCGCCAGAGGCACCTCCTGGGCTTTTAGCCGTATTTTCTTATCGTTACGAGGTTTTCTATGCGTCGCAATCTGCTTATTGGCGCCTTTTTCGCCGCTTTTTCTGCCGCTGCAATGGCTGCTGCGCCTTTTTCTAAAACAGACAATCCCGGGTTCTACCGGATCATGCTGGGCAATGTGGAAGTGACGGCCCTGTCTGACGGCATCAGCCCGATGCCCGCCGATAAAATCTTGATCAACACCCGGCCGCAACAGCTTGAAGCGGCGATGGAGGCCAACAACCTGTCGCTGCCGTTGCCGACCTCGGTGAACGCCTACCTGATCAACACCGGAAGCAAGCTGGTTTTGGTCGATGCAGGCACCGGCGCGCTGCATGGCGAAGCGCTGGGCAAAATGATGAAAAACCTGAACGCTTCCGGCTATCAGGCGGAGCAGGTGGATGAGATTTATTTAACGCACCTGCATCCCGACCATGTGGGCGGGTTGATGGCGGACAAGCGTCTCGCCTTCCCGAACGCCACCGTCTGGGTGGAAAAAGACGAAGTCGCTTTTTGGCTGAGCGAAGAGAAAAAACGGCAGGCGGAAGATAAAGATAAACGTTTCTTCGATGCCGCCATCGCCTCATTGCAGCCTTACGTCACGGCGGGGAAACTCAAAACGTTTGAATACAATCAGGCGCTTACCCCGGGGATTTCGGCTATCGATACGCGTGGGCACACGCCAGGGCACAGCGTGTTCACCGTCGAAAGCAAAGGGAAAAAGATGGTGATTTTGGGGGATATGATCCACGTCGCCTCGGTGCAGTTTCCCGATCCGAATGTCGCCATCGCCTATGACATCGACGTCCCTGCCGCCGTTGCGCAGCGCAAGCGGCTGTTCGATGACCTCGCGCAGCAAAGGGCGCTGGTCGCAGGGGCGCATTTGTCCTTCCCGGGCCTTGGCTACATCAATAAACAGGGGAAAGGTTACGACTGGCAGCCGTTGAACTATGGCGCGATGAATCCACATTAATCGACATGAGAGCAAGGCAAGAAGGCAGACGAACAATGTGAAGGGGCCAGGCGGCCCCTTTTTTCCGACGTTCAGAAAGCCGCTTCCGTGCAGAGCGCAGGGCTTTCACGCCGTACGTTGTGTGTTATTTTGACCGCTGTGGATAACCGGGAATCGGGTAAAAGAGGATGGGCAATTCGGCATTCATGCATCGTTTTGACGCATTGGGCGGGCTTGAACTGCTCGTCGCGGACTTTTCAGACCATCGGTTTGACGTGCATTGGCATGATACCTGGTCGATTGGCGTTGTCCTGCGCGGCGCCAATAACAACAGCGCCAAAGGCGATGCCGACGGTATCGTCAGCCGTGGGCAAGTCAGCCTCATCGCGCCGGGGCAGATGCATGCCGGGACGGTGCTGGGTGATGATGGATGCCATTATTTCATGTTTTATCCCAGCCACGAGATGCTGCTGGACGCGGCGGAAAACATGGAGATGCCTCTGCCAACGGCGGTGAAGGGGAAGCATATCGACTATGCGCCTTTCGCCAACCGATTGTGTGAGGCCGCCGCGGTGCTGACCGCAGCGCAATCCAGCCATTTTGACCGCGAGGTGGCATGGAGCCACTGCGTGGCGGATTTGCTTCAGGTGTGTTCACCGCGGCGCGCGCCATTGGCAGGCGCCGGCCTCACGCCGGGTTTGCGCAGAGCGAAAGAGTATCTGCACGATAACCCGGCGCGGGAAGTGCGTCTGGAGACGCTGGCGCAGGCCGTCGGCATGTCTAAGTTCCACCTTTGCCGTCAGTTTTCGGCGCAATTCGGTTTATCGCCGAACCGTTATCAGCGGCAGCTTAGGTTGCAGCAGGCCAAGAGCTTGCTATCCCGAGGCGGCGACATCGCGGAAATCGCCAGCGCCTGCGGATTTGCCGATCAATCGCACATGGGAAGGGTGTTTAAGTCGACTTACGGCGTCACACCGCGCAGCTATCGCGACCGGTGCAGTTGAGCAATATCGTTCTATCTCGCCGACGCAAAGGGACTGACAATGCGCCTATTTACGACGCGAGAAAATCATGGTCATCGAATTATCCACGCTGGGTTTATTTGCTCTTTCAGCCGCCGCGTTAACGCTTATCCCTGGCGCCGACATGCTTTGCGCGCTGTCTAATGCCATAAGCCAGGGAACGAAAGCGGGGCTGGTCACCGTATTGGGCGCGGTCACCGGGGTGACGTGCCACATCGGCCTTGCCATTGCCGGCGTTACGGCGCTAATTGCCTCTTCGCCCGTGTTGTACGAGTGCTTTGTCGTTGGCGGCGCGCTTTATATCCTGTGGGTTGGCTTTGGCATTTTTAACAGCAAAAACGCTGTCAGCCTGCAAAGCAACCGTGAACGAAAAAGTCTTAATAAACTTTATTCGCAGGGGCTATTGACCAATTTGCTGAATCCTAAAGCCATCATCTTTACTCTGGCGTTTATCCCGCAGTTTATTCGAGTGGAAGCCGGCATGCCGGGCATGCAGATGCTGATATTAGGCATTGAACTCATTGTTATTATGTTTCTTATTGAGATACCTCTGGTTTTTCTGGCGGGTAAAATTGCACTGAGCATTCAACTGCGTCCGACTGTCGGCATCTATGTGAATAAATTTTTTGGCGGCGTCATTCTGTTATTGGCCATTGCCATTCTGGCCGCGCATTTATTCTAAAAATTCAAATTCGCTTTTGACAAAGTTGTTCGTTCGATAAGGTTTTATGTTCGCCCCGCTATGCTGCACGGCGAGCCATTACCGTAATCTTCTCCCGAGTTTCACTGACACTGAGGAGAATGACTAATGAAACGCTTTGAAAATAAAGTTGCACTGGTGACGGGCAGTTCAAAGGGAATTGGCGCAGCTATTGCTAAACGCCTGGCGGCGGAAGGCGCCGTGGTTTTCATTAACTATTCCCGCGGGCGTGAAGATGCCAACCGGTTGGTTAAAGAAATCAATGAGCAGGGCGGCGTCGCTTTTCCGCTGCAGGCCAATGTCGGCATTGAGGCCGAGGTCAACGGCCTGATTCAAAGCATTGTCGAGCAGTATGGTCGCCTGGACGTACTGGTCAATAACGCCGGGGTGTATGCCACCAATAGCCTGGAGGCATTCAGCGACGCGGAATATGAAAGACACTTCAATTTAAATGTCAAAGGGTTGATTTATTGCTGCAAGGCGGCGGTCGCCGCTATGCCTGAATCGGGCGGCAGCATTGTCAATATCAGCTCCAGCGTGACCTCGTTTACGCCGGCCAATTCGCTGGTTTATACCGCTTCCAAAGCCGCGGTTGACTCGATCACCAAGACGCTGGCCAACGAGCTTGGCGGGCGCAAGATCCGGGTCAATGCGGTCAATCCTGGCTTGGTCATCACGGAAGGCGTGCATGACAGCGGCTTTTTCGATACCGATTTTAAAACGCACATTGAATCCATCACCCCGCTGGGGCGCATCGGCACACCGGAGGATATCGCCCCGGCAGTGGCCTATCTCGCCTCGGACGAGGCGGGTTGGGTGACCGGCGAGAGCCTGATCGTCGGCGGCGGTTTGCATTAATTTAGCGAAGAATGGAACAGAAATGACATTAGATAAAGCCTACGGGCCACTGATTAACGGCGTATTCGAGCTGGATGGCACGGACATTCATCCCGTTATTTCCCCCTCGACCGGGGAGCGTCTGGCGGATTTGCACTACTGCAACGAACGGGACGTCGAGCGCGCCGTGTTGGCGGCGGAAGCGGCTTTCCCCGCCTGGAAGGCATTAGGGCAGCAGGCCCGCGCTCGCCTGGTGGCGCAGCTGGCGGATGTGCTGGAAAGCGATCTGGAAAGAATGGCGCAAATCGACGCGCGGGATGTGGGCCGCTGCATCAGCGAAGTGCGCCGCGATTATCAAACGGCGGTCAGACACTATCGCTATTTCGCCGCGGTTGTCATGGGGCACGAAGACAGCGGCAGAAGCATCGCGGACGGCTACAGCCTGGCGAAACGCGAGCCGCTCGGCGTCTGCGGGCAGATTATCCCCTGGAATGCGCCGGCGATCATGGCGGCGTTCAAGCTGGCGCCGGCGCTGGTGACCGGCAACACGGTGGTGCTGAAGGCCGATGAAAACGCCTCGCTCTCCACGCTGGAGCTGGGCAAGATGATCGCCAACATTTTCCCTGCCGGCGTCGTCAACATCATTACCGGGCTCGGGAGCGTGGCGGGGGCGGCGCTGACCGGCAACCGCAAGGTGCGCAAGCTTTCGTTCACCGGCAGCACGGAGGTGGGCAAGCAGGTGGCCAAAGCCGCCGCGGAGCGGCTGGTGCCCGTCACGCTGGAGCTGGGCGGGAAGAGCCCCAATATTGTGTTCCCGGACATCGAAGACCTGGACGCGGTGGTGGACAACGTGACCTTTGCCGCCATCCACAATAACGGTCAGTCCTGCCTGGCGGGCACCCGGCTGTTCGTGCACGCGGACATTTACGACCGTTTCAGCGCCAAACTGGTGACGGCTTTCGAACTGGTGCGCGTCGGTTCCCCGCTGGCCGAGCAATCCCGGGTCAGCTGCCTGGTTTCTGAGAAGCAGGGCGAGCGGGTGCTGGCTTATATTCGGACCGGCCTCGAGGAGGGCGCTACCCTGCTGACCGGCGGCAAACGCCGCGCCGTCGCCGGCTGCGAGCACGGCTACTTCATTGAGCCGACGATTTTTGCTGCGGAAAATGGCATGCGCATTTGTCAGGAAGAAATTTTCGGGCCGGTGCTGACGCTGATCAAATGGTCAGACTACGACGAGATGATCGCCCAGGCTAACGACAGCGAATATGGGCTGGCGTCGGGGATTTACACCCGCAGCCTGAAAAACGCCCTGGCGACCGCAGACCGGCTGGAGGCCGGGTCCGTGTGGATCAACCGCTATTCAAACATTACCGATGGCACCGCGTTCGGCGGTTACAAGAACAGCGGGATCGGCCGCGAGTTCTGCAAAGAAACGCTCAATGCCTACACGCAAATAAAAACCATCACGCTGCAGACGGATCTGCCCGCGGCCTGGTTTGCAGAATAAGGATAAGACCGGCACAGGGACGTGCCGCCGTCGGCCGCTTCAGGAATTATGGCTGCCGATATAACTCCTTGGCGACGCGCCCATGCTTTTCTTGAACGCGGTGCTGAAGGCGCTTTCCGATTCATATCCCAGGTCAAAGGCGATCTGGGATATTTTTTCTTTATTGGCGACCATTCGCTCAATGGCCAGGCTAAAACGCCAGATGCGAATGTATTCGTTGACGCTGTAGCCGGCCAGCTTTCTGAAGCGGGTGGTGAAGGCGGTGCGCGACATGCCGGCCACGCCGGCGAGCTCGTCCAGGCGCCATTTCCTGCCCGGTTGGTCGTGTATGCGGGTCAGCGCGAGGCCGATATGTTTGTCCGCCATCGCGTAAAACCAGCCCTCGCCGCGGCCGAGCGCGCCGGAAGAGAGCAGCATACGCAGCGCCTGCGTCAAAATGATCTGCAGCAGATGCTCGGTGATGAGTTCACTGCCCGGGCCGGGATTTTCTATCTCCGACGAGAGACGGCTCAGGAAATCCTTGATGCCGGCGTTCTCCTCCCGCTGCGTTTTGATCACGATGGGTTCGGGCAGGCTGGTGATAAAGCGGAAGGTATCGTTGATCTGAAATACGAAGCGGCAACCGACAAAGGAGAAATCGTTCCCGCCGTTGCTGAAGCAGGAAGAGCGGTCTTTCATCACGTGAATTTTTGTTATATCGATGGCCGGCGCGTTAGGGCTATCAAAAATGCTGAATTCGCGCCCGCTGGATAAGATCAGCACATCGCCTTGTTCAATCGGGTAACTGTTGGCGTCGCCCGCCAGTTTAATGAAAAAAGATCCGCGCTTGGCGATATAAATTTTCATCCCGGAATAGCCGGGAAACAGCGCTTTGGTATTGGCGCTCATGTCAAACGTCACAATTTTCTGGCTGCTGATTTTTAGCCTGGAAACAATATCGGATAACGGATCCATTATTACCTGCTTGTCTGATGCGTTTACTGTTGAGCATAGTCGCTATTGCGCCAGGGTTATGCATGATCCCGGCAGTGCGGCGAGGTGAACGCATTATGGGTGAGGCGCCAGCCGGTGTACAGGCTATCCCGCCGTCCTGTCCGAACGATAAGAAAAAAAGTGCGAACGCGAAAGTTCGCGATCCGGTCGGGTGCTACGATCGGTATTTTCCATGATGGTGGCATAATGACTTCTGACCAGACAAACCGCAGCCAGGTGAGCCTATTGGCGGCGTTGACGATCGCGTTATTTTTTATCTTGTTGAACAGCGGCTCTCCCACGCCGTTATATCCCTTATATCAACAAACCTTTGCTCTGAGTAATATCGACCTGACCTTCATTTTCTCTTCCTACGGGTTTGGTGTATTGCTGGCCTTGTTTTTATCACGCAGGCTCACCATCACCGATAAAAATGCCCGGTTGCTGGTGGTGGCTTCGCTATTGTTGGTGGTGGTGCCAACGCTGTGCTTTTCCATGGCTCGCTCTTTGCAGACGCTGTGTCTTTTCAGGTTTATTTCCGGCTTGGGGGCCGGCACGGCCACGGCCATCATCAACATCTTGTTGATCAAGTTCAGCCGTGGCGACAGCGCCAAACGCGCCGCGCTGCTGGGCAGCTTGGCTTTGGTGACCGGCCTGGCGCTCGGGCCGGTGATCGGCAGCGTTTACGCTCAGTTGGCGTTTTACCCGCTCACCGCGCCGCCAATGACCGTTGCCGCGTTGGTTTTACTCTCCGCGATCGCCATCGTTCTGCTTTGGCCGAAGAAAGGATTGCCTGCCCTCGGCGTTGCGGACACGAAAACGGCAGAAAAGGGCGCCGGTTTTAGCCAACCGCTGTTCTATCTGCTTGCACTGTGCGTGTTTATCTCCTGGTCATACGCTGCGCTGATCCTGTCGTTGGGGCCGACGGCCGCGATCCAGGTCTTCGGGCTACAGTCACCCGCGGCTTTTGGCTATATCGCCACCGGTTATTTACTGGTGGCCGGCGTGGTGCAGTTCACGCTCCCGCGTTTTCTGAAGGCTGAGTTTTCTTTGGTGCTAGGGCTGATTGCGCAGGTTTTCTCCCTGGTGATTATGACCATAGCGCTCGAGAGCGGTTCTGTGGCCGGTGCGGCGATGAGCCTGGCGCTGTCCGGCTTCTCATATGGCGCGGTTTTTGTGGGCGGCGCTATTCTGGTCAACAAGCTCTCACTCGCGGCGCCGGGATGGAACGCGGTGTCGAAGTTTTACTTTATCGTCTATTTGTTCAATATCACGCCGCCGGCCGCAGGTTGGCTGGCGGATAACATAGGGGTATTGAGCGCCTTGCTGGCCGCTATTGCCCTTTTTATGGCGATATATATCGCCTTTGCCGCGCTGGCGCTGTGGGCGCTGTTGTTGAGAAAGGCGTGATGGGGGGGAATGGCTTTACAAAACCCCCTGACTTTCCATAAACTTGGCGGCGTGTTTAGACGATGAGTGTTGGCAATTGCCGCATAATAACGGCGGCCCGGCGAGCAATCTGGTTCTGACACGCACATGTTCTACATATGTTCAGGTAAGAGAACGGCCCCATCGGTTTTTGCCGGCGCCCCGCATACCGGTGTCGCAGTGAGGATGGGGTGATGCTGTGCCGGCACCAGTGAGGAGAGCAATATCCGCCTTCACCGGTAGCCTCACGCATAGGTTACTGACCTGTTGATGAATTCTTAGATGGCCCGCCGTCTAACTCATTACAGGATTAACATATTGCGATGCTTACCCTAAATCATTCCCCCGTTTCACCGCATTTTTTACCGCATTCACTCCCCCTTCAACGGAACCTTGGCACCGATTTCGCCACTCAGGGTTCGCGAAAGTTTGGCTCGTTGGCCTGCATAAATAACCATTGAGAATCATTTTATGGAATGGAATGTAAACCAAACCAGGCTCTCCCGAGCGCAGATGGTTTCTATGCCGAAGGCGGAAGTGCATGTGCATCTGGAAGGCTGTTTTGATCCGGAACAGCTCGCGGTCTGGGCGTTATCCTCGGGGATACCGATGCCCAGAAATCAGGACGAACTGCTGAATTTTAACGGGCTTGCCGATTTTCTCGCGTTCCTCGACTGGTCCTGCGGCCTGGTGAGCAGCCGCGAACGCCTGGCGCAGTTAAGCTACGCCTATGCGCAACGGCTGTCGCAGAATGGCGGGCTGTACGCCGATCTTATTTTCAACCCGACCCATTGGAAAGCGTGGCGCGGCAGGCTCGGTGAGATGATCGACGCGATTGACGCCGGTTTGCGCGCGGCTGAAGAGGATGGATTGGCGTCCGTTGGGCTGTGCGTCAGTTTGCTCCGCCGGCAAACGGCCGCCGAGGCCAGTGAGCTGGTGGATTTTTTAACCGCGCTGCGGCACCCCAGAGTGGTCGCGCTGTCCATCGATGGCAATGAGGCCGCCACCAAAGGCAGCGGTACGCGTTTCGCGCAGGCTTTCGCCCGGGCGGGCAGGGCCGGGTTGAAACGAACCGTGCATGCCGGAGAGTCGAGCGGCGCAGAGGGGGTGCGCGATGCCATCCTGCTATTGGGGGCCGATCGCATCGATCACGGCGTGCGGGCGATAGATGACTCGGCTGTCGTGGCGCTGTTGGCTGAACGACGGATCCCTATCGGCGTATGCCTGACCTCGAATATCAAACTTGGCGTCTATCCCCGCTACGCAGAACATCCGCTGCGCCGGCTGCGTGACGCCGGGGTCATCACGACCATCAATACCGACGACCCGGTACTATTACAAACCACGCTGGTGGATGAATACCTAATCTGCCAGAACGAATTTGAATTTTCCCCCCATGACATCGTCGATGTGGCCCTGAATTCTTTGGCCGCCAGTTTCGCCAGTGACGAGGCAAAAATGACGTATCGGAAGAAAATGGATTCTTGGGTTGCTTCTCTTAATACAGAAAATGGAGACAAGCGGTGAGCGAGAAGAAAATAAAATTATATTTTGATTGCGATACCGGTATCGATGATGCGATGGCGCTGGGCTATCTGCTCGCAGAAAGTGACAAAGTGGATATTCTGGCGATCGGCACGGTTTGCGGCAACGTCGCCGCCGATGCCGGGGCCAGAAATACGCTGGAGCTCGCCCGCCTGGCCGGTTTTCCTGCGATCCCCGTCGCCGTGGGGGAACGAGATTACCTGCGCCAGGCGTATCTTTGCGATGTGCAGCATATACACGGTGACAACGGCATTGGCGATATCGCGCTGGAAGCTTCAAACGCCAAACTGGCGTCGCTGCCGGCCCCCGAACTGTTGGTTAAGTTGGCCAAGGCGCACCCAGGGGAGCTGGATATCTTGGCGACCGGCCCGCTGACCAACATCGCTAAAGCGTTGCAGCTTGAGCCCGCATTGGCGGAGCTGATCGGCACGCTGACAATTATGGGCGGCGCGGCGCTGGCGCCCGGCAACAGAACGCCCGTTGCGGAGGCGAATATTGCCTGCGATCCGGAGGCGGCGGCCATCGTCTTTAAGGCGATGAAGCAGATCGTGATGGTGCCGCTGGATGTCACTATGTCGCATACGTTCGAAGAGGCGGATCGGCTCAAACTGCTGTCAGCGGAGAGCCGATTTGCGCAGGCGATAGGGCGAATGCTTGAGCGGTATATCCAGTTTTATATCAATACCTACGGCCGCAAAGCCTGTGCGCTGCACGATCCGGTGGCGGCGGTGTTGGCGGTACAGGGTATCGGCGCCTGCCTTGCGCCTAACGTGAAGGTGACGATCGATGATTCTGACGGGCCAGGCCGCGGGCAAACCCTGTGTGACATGCGGGGGCGATATATGAACTATCCGCCGCAGCCTGATGCCAACTGCCATGTGGTGTTAAGCACCGAGCTTAATATGTCGGAATTGCTGCTCGCGAAGCTGCTGTCGTTGGCGTAATTCGTCTCTATCGACAACTTCTGAGTGTATAAGAGGCCTTTCCGGAGGCCTCTGAATGAGCACTGAAGAAGGGGGAAAGAGATCGGGCTGGATTTATCGATCCGCAGGAGTGCGAATCCAAATCGATGGATGCGTTAGGTATTTGTTTAGTGAATGTTAAGTACAGTGTTTCCCCTGTGCAGTCTGATATTGATGCGTTTTGCCGAATTCAGCCGTGCCACAAAGTATTAACCAATCCTCCGTTTTTATTTTATATATATGGGACATGTTATGGAAAATGAAAATTTAACGTTGCATCATGACAATGATGCACGATTCTTTCTGGAGGGTCAGCTCGATAGGTTTAATTCAAAGTTCATGGGATTAAATGCTCACGAGTATGGCATTTGTTATAAAGACGGCGAAGAGAAAATAATCGCGGGGCTTTATGCAGAGTCTTACGGGGCCGTTTTTTACATCCATTATCTTTGGATTGATGAAGCGCAGCGCGGCCGACGTTTAGGCCATCGTCTGCTGGAGGATGCAGAGGCTCATGCCAGACAGTTGGGATGCGTCAGCGTCTCCGTGGACACGTTTAGCTTTCAGGCGCCCAATTTCTACCTGAAACAGGGTTTCCAAATTATTGGTGCGTTGGATTGCGGCAATGAAATAACACGCTCCTACCTGAATAAACAACTGTAATATCTGTATATTATGAAAGGGTTTAGGTTAACTCACTGAGAACAAGATATTTTCCTTAATATTAAATATGACGCCTTGGCCGATATGACGGAAGGCGAGGGAGGTTTCTCCCTCGCCGCGGCGTCAGCGGCTGCGCCGCGACATCACCCGTTTGTCTTTCGGCCGATCCCGCCAGTCTTCAACCTGGTTATTGAAGTTGTCCGCCAGCAGGTAGGCCGGGGTTTTCGCCAGCCAGTCGGACAACGAAATATCCTGATAAATGCCGTTGTCCATCACGATCAAGACCTTCAAATCCTCATCGCTGATGTTCTCGATGTAATGGCCGAAGCCCTGCGGCACGTAGCCGACGTCTGAAGGGGCGTACTCTTCCGTCTGCGCGTGGCCGTGCGAGCTGAACACCGTCATTCGGCCTTTGCCGGCAATATAGTATTGCCATTCGTTGGCATTGGGGTGCCAGTGCAATTCCCGGATTGCGCCGGGTTTCACGATCTCGATGATGCCGGTCATGGTGGTGGAGATGGGGAACTCTTTCGACGACACCAAATGGACGCTGCCCGCGTCATTTTCAAAGAACGGTTTTTGCTTCATTAATTCATAACGGTGGGTCAGCGGGGCGTTATTTAATCCGCCGTCGTTTTTCGGCAATGGCAAGGCGGGCGGAACGGCGCCGCCGACAATATAAGCTTCACCCTGTTTGGCCTTGGAAAATACCGCCGCCGGCATGTTGACGCTTTTTTCCAATACCTCTTTCGGCATATGCGCCACCCAATCGGTGATGCTGAAGGTGCCGAATTCGGAGAAATGGCCGTTATCGAACGCCAAAATAAAATGCGCGCCGTCCGCCAACGCCTGAATGGAATGGCCGTAGCCTTTTGGGAAATACCAGACGTCGCCTGGCCCGAAATCCGCCACTTCGCATTTGCCTTCGGGATCGAGAATGGTGATGCGCGCATGGCCCTCCAGCATAAACGCCCATTCGGCGGCGATGGCGTGCCAGTGCAGTTCGCGCACGCCGCCCGGCTCCAGCGTCATGTCGACGCCGGCCACGCCCTCGGAGATCGGGAATTGCTCGACGGTGGCTTCGCGCGCCCAGCCGCTGGGCAGGCTGCGCTTTTTGCTGTCGGTGAATTTGTATTTATAGAGATGCTGCGCATCGGCAGGCGGCTGATAGCTGCTGGGTGGCACGATATTGCGATGGTCGTCAGCAGCGGCATTTTTGGCGATGCCGCCGATCATGCCGGCGGCGGCCGCGCTGACGGCGGAGACTTTCAATATATCACGACGCGATAGCATAGCATTTTCTCCAATATAAAGCCGTGCGCCTGCAGAAGCAGGCGACAGGGAAGGCGAGATTGCCATTGAAATGATTTTTGTCATCGGCGGAAATAGGCTGTGACCCTTAAATCCTAGCGGCTGGAAGGTATTGCGTAGGCGCTTATTTGTTTGCGTTTGTTACTAAGTGAGTGCAGGTTTAATTAATTAAACGGAAGTTGAATAGTCATTGGATGGAATTAATCTTAGTCGCTGGCTAATTTAAATAAATAATAAACGAACGTCATTTTTTATTGGCCGTTTGGGCTATTTTTATGACTGCCCCACGGTCTCCAGCACCAGTTGCCGAAAGCGCTCGACGATCGGCGAGGCCGGGCTGCGGCGCAGCGCCAGGTAAAGCGGGGCGCTGAGCTGCGCCTCTGCGGCGAGAGTGCGGTAGACGATGCCGTCGCCGCCCAGCCGCCGCATCGAACCGGGCACGATTGACACCCCCAATCCGGCACCGACCAGGCTGAGGGTGGCCGGCAGGCGCGGCGCTTCCTGCACGATGCGCGGGCTGAAGCCGGCACGGTGGCAGGCGGCCAGAATGGCGTCGTACAGCCCCTGGCCGGCCGGGCGGCGATAGAGAATAAACGCCTCGTGGGCCAGTTCGGCCAACGGCAGCGGCTGCTGCGTCTCATGCGCCAGCCGATGGCCCAGCGGCAGAGCGACGATCATCGGCTCGCTGAGCACCGGCTCGACGCTCAGGCCGGGAATGCCGTTGGCCGGCGAGCGCACGAAGGCGGCGTCGAGGCGCTGTTCCAGCAACGCCTCCATCAGTTCGCCGCTGCCGGCTTCTTCCAGTTGAGTGGTGATGCCCGGCAGGATGTCGCGGTAGCGGCGCAGCAGGTTGGGCACGAACGGGTGCAGCGCGGCGGAACTGGTGAAACCGATGGCGATATGGCCCTGCTCGCCGCGGGCGGCACGCTGCACCGCTTCGCTCAGGCGTTCGGCGCGCGCCAGCAGGGCGCGGGCTTCTTCGAACAGCACACCGCCCGCTTCGGTGACGCGCACGCCGCGCGGCAATCGCTGCAACAATTTCACGCCCAATTCATCTTCCAACCCCTGCAATAGACGGGTCAGCGGCGGCTGCTGGATAAACAGCCGCTCGGCGGCGCGGGTGATGTTGCCTTCTTCCACCACGGTGACGAACGCCCGCAGGCGACGCAGTTCGATCATAGCCATACCTCAAAGGTATCTTTCGTTGTTCCGGAATGCATTAGACATCATGGCACGGCGGCGCGCATGATACCAGACATCAAAACAAGCGATGTGGAACGGCAATGTCATGTCAGATATCAATACGATAAAACCGCACTCGGCGGCAGCGCCGGGCAACGCGGCGCTGTTTTTGGGCTTTCTGTGGCTGGGGTTGATCGGCTTCGGCGGCGTACTGCCGATGGCGCGCAGCATGTTGGTGGAACGCCGGCGCTGGCTGAGCGGCGAACAATTCACCGAGCTGCTCGGGCTGTGTCAGTTTCTGCCCGGCGGCAATGTGATCAACCTGTCGGTAGCGGTGGGCATGGAGTTTCGCGGGCTGCGCGGCGCGCTGTGCGCCTTGCTGGGCCTCATCAGCGCGCCGACGGCGATTGTGGTTGGGCTGGGCGTGGTGTACGCCCGCTTCCAAAACGATCCTCATGTGCAGCATGTGTTCGCCGGTCTGGCCGCCGCTGCCGCCGGGTTGCTGCTCTCGACCGGGATTAAGATGCTGCTGCCGCTGCGCGGCAAGTGGGCGGCGCTGGCGATTGTGGCGCTGGCGCTGATCGCCATTGCCTGGCTGCGCCTGCCGCTGCTGCCGACCATGCTGGTGCTGGCGCCGCTGAGCATTCTGCTGATGTGGCGGTGGCCGTCATGAGCGGGGTGTTGATGGCGTTGGCGCTGATCTTTACCGAGCTGTCTCTGCTGGCGTTCGGCGGCGGCATGACCATTCTGCCGGAGATGCAGCGGCAGGTGGTGGAGGTGCATCAGTGGATGAGCGCCCAGGAGTTCAGCGCGCTGTTCGCCATGGCGCAGGCTGCGCCGGGGCCGAACATGATGATCGTGCCGCTGGTCGGTTGGCACGTGGCCGGCTGGGCGGGGCTGCTGGTGTCTTCGATCGCCAAGTTCGGGCCGTCTTCCATCGTCACGCTGCTGGTGATGGGAGCCTGGCGGCGCTTTAAGGATCGTCCGTGGCGCCGCATCGTGCAGGCCGGGCTGGTGCCGCTGACCGTGGGGCTGGTGGTGGCCAGCGGCCTTTTGATCGCCGAGGCTTCCGCGCCCAATTGGCGGCTGGCGGCGATCGTGGCGCTGGCGACGGGATTGAGCATGAGCAAGCGCCTCCATCCGCTGTGGGTGCTGGCCGGTGGCGCGCTGCTTGGCTTGCTGTTCGCCTGAAGGATTAGCGCGGGATCAGCACAAAGCGCGAAGGGCCGTTGCGGTCGATCAGCTCATAGCGCTTCGGCGCGGTCAGGGCCAGAAACGCCACCATGCTCCCTTCAGCGTCGGTCAGCGTCATGCCGTCCGGCGTTGGCCGCCAGGCGACCGGCAGCGCGTGCAGCGCCAGCGGCTGCAGGCATTCGGCTGAGGCGCTGAAGCGGAAGGCGTTGGTGTTGGCTACCGCTTCGTCGCTCAGCTGCACCTCGCAGACGGTTTTACCGTCGCCGATGGCGGCGAGCTGCCAGTCGCCCTTCAGCGCGGCGGGTTCCAGCAACGGCAGTGAACTGCCCAGGGCACTGCTGCACAATACGCTCATAATGACTCCTGTCAGGCTGGCGCGGCGCAAGGCGCGCATAAGGAAATGGGTTGGCATCGGGTCACTCCTTTCGGCTGTCCGTTCACACCTTAGCACGTTCCCGGCAGGATGATGAGGCAAGGATTAGGTTTTTTAATCCTCGATAATTCTGATCTAACCGGCGATAACATGCCCAAAAAGACGAGTCATTAGCCCGCCGATACGCTTATCTTTCTCATTAATACTGCGCTAATACAAATCGTTATGATTATTTCCGCCTTAACGCCCGGAGCGGTGATGCGCGGCGGCGTGGGCTCGCGCCGTCGGGGTTAATTACTATACTGGTCAATCCTAAGCCTTGGCTTAGATTAGAACGACTGATGAATAGTCTTACAAAGCGAGTGGATTCCTACTGTGTAAAAGGAGAATGCAATGAGCAGTCGCCACAACGACATTTTGCAAGATGACGATGAGTTCACCAGCCTGGCCGCCACATCCCCCAACGATCACAACTATCAGTTTTACTATCATCAGCCCGGCAGCCCCTATGACGGATTGGGCTACGGCGCGCTGTTCACGCTGGACAACGCTAACCTGTACAGCAACCAGCGCGGCGGGGCAGCCATCAACAACCTGGGTAAAATCCGCGATAACTTCAGCTTCGATCGCGCCGCCGATCAGCTGACGCGGCCGGGCCTGACGCACAACGGCGATCAGGCGTATCACCAGCCGGTGGCGCTGACCTATTCCTTCCTGACGCAGAGCGCGCTGAACCGCATCGGCCAGACCGGCGACGGCGACAAGGGGCTGCAGCCGCTGACCCTGGCGGCGCAGGCTCAGGCGCTGAAATCGATGCAGGCCTGGGCCGATGTGGCGAACGTAACCTTTACTGCGGCGGCGTCCACCGACATCAACCACCGCGCGGATATTACCTTCGCTTACTTCACCCAGCGCGCCGACGGCAGCACCGCCGCCGGCAGCGGCCCGAATGCCATCAACGCGTACGCCTATTACCCGCCTAGCTCCAAAGCGGGCAGCGATAACGCCTTCGCCGGCACGGTATGGTTTAACAAAAACTTCGCCACCCATAAGGCGCCGGTTAGCGGCGACTTCAGCAGCCAGACCTTCACCCACGAACTGGGGCATGCCCTGGGGCTGGCGCACCCGGGATCTTATGACGCATCGTTAGGCAACCCGAGCTACCAGAACGATGCCGCCTATTATCAGGATTCGTTGCAATACTCGATCATGAGCTATTTCAACGCCGGTTACACCGGCGCCGACACCAAAGGGGTGTACGGCTATGGCCCGATGGTGGATGACATCGCCGCGATCCAAAAATTGTACGGCGCCAACATGAGCACCCGCACCGGCGACACGGTGTACGGCTTCAACTCCAACACCGGGCGCGATTTCCTGACCGCCACGGCGGACAACGGCAAACCGGTCAACTTCGCGGTGTGGGACGCCGGCGGCAACGACACGCTGGACTTCTCCGGCTACAGCCAGCAGCAGATGATCAACCTGAACGACGGCGCGTTCTCCAGCGTCGGCGGCGGCACGCAGAACGTCGCCATCGCGCGCGGGGCGATCATCGAGAACGCCATCGGCGGCAGCGGGCGCGATCTGATCATCGGCAACGATCAGGACAACCTGCTGGCGGGCAACGCCGGCTCCGATATCCTGTACGGCGGCCTGGGGGCGGATCATCTGTGGGGCGGCAAAGACGCCAACAACTTCACCGACTATTTCGTCTATCTCAACGCCAAAGAGTCCACGGTGGCGGCGTTCGACGTGATTGAAGACTTCGAGCACGGCATCGACAAGATCGACCTCTCCGGCCTGCGCTTCAACAACAGCCTGAGCGAGCTGCGCTTTATCGACAGCGGCAGCGCCTTCAGCGGCCAGAAAGGCGAGATCCAGCTCAACTTCGACGCCTTCAACGGCACCACCGATCTGTTGATGAACACCCAGAGCAACAGCTACGCCGCCGACTTCAAGATCCACGTGGTCGGGCAGGTGGAGCAGAGCGATATTCTGTTTGCCTGAGGGCGAGGAAGGAAAAGAGAAAAGGGCCGAACGGCCCTTTTTTTACGACTGGGCCGCTGCGCTTTCCACCGTGAAGTCGCCGGTGGCCACCTCGCCGGCGCGGCGGTAGTGGGCCACGATCACGCCGCCGGGCGAGACCACCGATTGGGTCAGCGTGAAGGCCGCCGGCGCGGCGTTGTCATCGAACAGCCGCTTGCCGCCGCCGAGCAACACCGGGTAGGTAAGCAGGCGCAGTTCGTCCACCAGATCGTTGGCCAGCAGCTGTTGCATCAGCGTGCTGCTGCCCTGCACCAGCAGCACCGGCCCCTGAGCGCGCTTCAGCTCGCGCAGCCGGGCGATGATGTCCCGCCCCAGCCACTGGCTGTTCTCCCACGCCAGCGTCTCGCCGTGGTGGGTGGCGACGTACTTGGTGGCCTGATTGAACACGCGGGCGATATCGGCGGAAAACGGGTCGGCCTCGTCGGTGATATGCGGCCAGTAGCCGGCGAAGATATCGTAGGTGCGCCGCCCGAGCAGCAGATCGAAAGGCGCTGAGAAAAGATCGCTCATCGTTTCCGCGACGGCGTCATCCCAGTAGGGGGCGGTCCAGGCGCCGAAGCGAAAGCCGCCGCTGCGGTCTTCGTCCTGCCCGCCGGGCGCCTGCATCACGCCGTCGAGGCTGACGAACGCGCTGGCAATAATCTGTCGCATGGCTGTCTCCTGCAATTGAGTGCCAGCTGAAAGTTTAGCCGCCGCGCGCCGGCTGCGCCAACCGGCCGCTCAGGGGTGCAGCGCCTTGAGCAACGCCTGATGGAAGCGCTCCGGCTCCTCCATTTGCGGCGCGTGGCCGAGCCCAGCGAACTCGATCAGCGTGGCGTGCGGGATCAGTTTCGCCGCCTGTTTGCCTAACACGTCATAATGCCCGATCGCGGCCTTGACCGCCGGCGGGGCGATATCGCTGCCGATGGCGGTGGTGTCGGCGGTGCCGATCATCAGCGTGGTGGGCGTTTGCAGATCCTTGAACTCGTAATACACCGGCTGGGTGAAGATCATGTCGTAGATCAGCGCCGAGTTCCACGCCACCAGGCGATGGCCCGGCCCGTTGTTCAGCCCGGCCAGCATGTCCACCCAGCGATCGTACTCCGGCTTCCAGTGGCCGCCGTAGTAAGTGTGCTGCTCATAATTGCGGATGCTCTCAGCGGAGGTGTTCAGCTCGCGCGCGAACCATTGATCGACGCTGCGCCACGGTACGCCTTTCGCCTTCCAGTCCTCAAGGCCGATCGGGTTGACCATCACCAGCCGTTCCACCGCCTGCGGATACATCAGGCTGTAGCGCGTGGCCAGCATGCCGCCGGTGGAGTGGCCGATGACGATGGCCTTGCTGATGTTCAGATTCTGCAGCAGGCTGTGGGTATTTTGCGCCAGCTGCTGGAAGCTGTACTGGTAATGCGCCGGCTTGGTGGAGGAACAAAAGCCGATTTGATCGGGCGCGATGACGCGGTAACCGGCCTTGCTCAGCGCCTTGATGGTGTCCTGCCAGGTGGCGGCGCAGAAGTTTTTACCGTGCAGCAACAGCGCGGTGCGGCCGTTGGCGGCGCCTTCCGGCGGCACGTCCATATAGCCCATTTTTAACGGCTGCCCCTGCGAGGTGAAGCTGAACTGTTGCAACGGGTAGGGGTAGTGAAAGCCCTGCAGCTCCGGGCCGAACGTCGGCGTTTCGGCGGCGCCGGCGGCGAACGCGGCCAGCGCGGCGCACAGCAGCGCGCTACGGGTGAATCTCAGCATCCTGATCTCCTGAAAAACGGACGAAAGCCGAGTATAGCCATAATCGGCGCGGCGGCGCGCCGGTGGATTCAGATAATTCTGTAATATGACGGTTTGATTCCCGGCCAGATTCCGGCACCGCTCTTTTGCACAGTGAACGCGGTCACGCCGCGCAACATTCGCCGTATCTGATGGTTTTATTTCAAGGCTAAGTTATGCGATGCTTAAGCATTATTTATGCAAAAGGATCCTCGCATGTCCGCTTTATCCCGCTGCGCTTTTAGCGAAGGCAGCGTCGCTTTGCCGGAAGGCTATGCCGATCGCACGGTCAACGTCCTGTTGGCCGGCGATGACGTTTCCCCCTCAATCAATATTTCCCGCGATGCGCTGCAGCCGGCGGAGAATCTGGAAAGCTACGTCACCCGCCAGCTCGATGCGCTGGCGCAGGGGCTGAAAGGCTGGGCGTTCAAAAGCCGCGAACCGGCGACGTTGGGCGATGGGCTGGCCGCCGGTGAGTGGGTGCGCGCCAGCTACCTGCGCGACGGCAAACGCATCTGGCAGAACCAGGCGGTGTTCGCGCTGGCGGAGGGCCGGGTGCTGGTGTTCACCCTGGCGATGGCGCGCAAGCTGACGCCGCAAGACGACGCGCTGCTGCAGCAGGTGCTGAGCAGCTACCGGGCGGCATAACGATGAACTCTTTGCGTAAAAGGAACTTACGATGACCGAAGCGGCTCGCGTCGGCGATACCATCGGGCATTCCCATGCCCTGGCCGGCATGATTGCCGGCACCCTTGTCGGCGGCCTGATCGCCGCCGCAGGCGCGGTGGCGGCGGGGGCGCTGTTCGTCGCCGGCCTGGCGGCTTCCTGTATCGGCGTCGGCGTGCTGCTCATCGGCGCCAGCCTGGCGGTGGGGTATCTCACCGGGGAGGCGGCCACCGCGGCGCGCGACGGCATTGCCGACGCCGGTGCCGGTAGCCTGACCCCCAAAGGCAATATCGTCACCGGCTCCCCCAACGTCTTCATCAACGGCAAACCCGCTGCGCTCGCCACCAACAGCCAGGTGGCCTGCAGCGACGACGGCCCGAGCATGCAGATGGCGCAGGGCTCCGACAAGGTCAGCATCAACGGCCAGCCCGCCTCGCGCGTGGGGGACAAAACCAACTGCGACGCGCAGGTGATGGAAGGCTCGCCCAACGTGTTTATCGGCGGCGGCACCGTCACCACCTTGCCGATCAAGCCCGAAGTGCCGGATTGGCTGTACAAGGTCTCTGACCTGACGCTGCTGTTCGCCGGCCTGGTGGGCGGCGTGGGCGGCGCCGCCGGCAAGCTGGGGGCATTGGGCAAACTGCTGGGCAAGCTGCCCGGCATCAACAAACTGGCGCGCATCGCCTGCCGCGCCGGCACGCTGATGACCGCCACCGCCGCGGTCGGCATTATCGCCCGGCCGGTGGATATCGTCAGCGGCCAGAAATTCCTCGACGGCGAAGACGATCTCGATTTCGTGCTGCCTTCGCGGCTGCCGGTCGCCTGGCAGCGCTATTGGCGCAGCGGCAACCCCGGCGACGGCGTACTGGGCCGCGGCTGGAACCTGTTCTGGGAGAGCAGCCTGCAGCCGTATCAGGACGGCCTGGTGTGGCGTGCGCCTTCCGGCGACTTCGTCGCTTTCCCTATGGTGCCGCGCGGCCACAAAACCTACTGCGAAGCCGAAAAATGCTGGCTGATGCACAACGACGACGGCAGCTGGCAGCTGTTTGACGTCGGCGAACAGATTTTCCACTACCCGCCGCTGGCGGGCGACCAGCCGAGCCGGCTGAGCATGATCACCGACGCCATCGGCAACGCCACCTCGCTGTTCTACGACGATGAGGGACTGCTGAGCGAACTGGTGGACAGCGCCGGGCAGCGCCTGATGTGCCGCTATGCGCAGGGCCGCCTGCGTGAAGTGGCGCTGCAAACCGCCGACGGTGAACGAACGCTGGCGCGCTACGGTTACGATGAGCAGGGCCAACTGACGACGGTGAGCAACCGCGCCGGTGAGGTGACGCGGCGCTTTGGCTGGCGCGACGGCCTGATGATCAGCCACCAGGACGCCGCCGGGCTGCTGAACGAATACCAATGGCAAGAGATCGACGGCGTGCCGCGCGTGACGGCCTACCGCAACAGCGCCGGGGAATCCCTTGAGTTCGGCTATGACTTCGCCGGCGGGCGCCGCAGCGCGGTGCGCGGCGACGGCAAACGGGCGGAGTGGCGGCTGGATGACGACGACAACGTGGCGCAGTACACCGATTTCGACCAGCGCCGCTACGGTTTCATCTACCAACGCGGCGAGCTGTGCAGCGTGCTGCTGCCCGGCGGCGCGCAGCGCCAGAGCGAATGGGATCCTTACGGCCGCCTGCTGTCGGAGACCGATCCGCTCGGCCGCGTGACGCGCTATCAATATTCGCGCAACAGCGGCCGGCTGTTCGCCGTCGCCTACCCGGACGGCAGCAGTGAGGCGCAGCATTGGGACACGCTGGGGCGCCCGACGCGCTATGTCGATGCGCTGGGCAACGCCACGCTGTACCGCTATCCGGATGACGAAGAGAGCCTGCCCGCTAGTGTGATCGACGCGCTGGGCGGGGAAGTGAAGCTGGAGTGGGACGCCCGCGGCCAGCTGACGCGCTACACCGACTGTTCCGGCAGCGTAACGGCTTATACCTACGATGCGCTGGGGCAACTGACGACGCAGACCGATGCCGAAGGCCATCAGACGCGCTACTTGTGGGATAACGGCGGCCGCCTGCATACCCTGATCCACCCGGACGGCGGCGAAGAGCGCTTTAACTGGAATGCGCACGGCCAGCTGGCCGAGCATCAGGATGCGTTGGGCAGCCTGACCCGCTGGCAGTACAACGCCCTGGGGCTGCCGGTCAGCATTACCGATCGCATCAACCGCACCCGGCGCTATCACTACAGCCCACAGGGCTGGCTGACGCGGCTGGATAACGGCAACGGCGGCGAATACCGCTTCGGCTACGACGCGGTCGGCCGCGTGCTGGCTGAAGAGCGCCCGGACGACACCCGCCACGATTATCGCTACGGCGCGGCCGGGCTGCTGGAGGAGCACCGCGAGGTCGGCCAGCCGGGCAGCGCAGGCGAACTGACGCAGCGCGAACAGCGCTTCCGCTTCGACGAGGCCGGGCAACTGGTCTGGCGCGGCAACGCCAGCGCGGAATGGCATTACCGTTTCGACGCCATGGGGCGGCTGCAAGAGCTGAACCGCCTGCCGACGGCGAGCGGCGCGGCGCTGGGCATCGAGCCGGACAGCGTGCAGATGCGCTATGACGCCGCCGGGCGGCTGCTCGGCGAGCAGGGCGTGAACGGCGAGCTGCAATACCAATGGGATGCGCTGGCCAACCTGCAGGCGCTGACGCTGCCGCAGGGCGATCGCCTGCAGTGGCTGTATTACGGCTCCGGCCACGCCAGCGCCATCAAATTCAACCAGCAGGTGGTGAGCGAATTCACCCGCGATCGCCTGCACCGGGAAACCGGCCGCAGCCAGGGCGCGCTGCAGCAGCAGCGGCGTTACGACGCCCTGGGCCGCCGCAGCTGGCAGAGCAGCGCCTTTGGCCACGACAAATTGACCCGGCCGGAAGACGGCGTGCTGTGGCGCGCTTATCGCTACACCGGCCGCGGCGAGCTGGCCGGGGTGAGCGACGCGCTGCGCGGCGAAGTGCACTACGGTTACGACGCCGAAGGCCGCCTGCTGCAACACCGCGAACCCAATCAGGGCAAACCGGGTGCGCGGCTGGTGTACGATCTGGCGGATAACCTGCTGGGCGAACGCAGCCCGCAGAGCGACATCGACGCGCACCTGCCGCTGGCGCCGATCGCCGATAACCGCCTGAAGCACTGGCAAAAACTGTTTTACCGTTACGACGCCTGGGGCAACCTGATCAGCCGGCGCAACGGCCTGTACGAACAGCACTACCGCTACGACGCCGACAATCGGCTGGTGCAGGCGCACGGCCGCGGCCCGCAGGGCGAGTTCGAGGCGCAGTACCATTACGACGCGCTGGGCCGCCGCAGCCGCAAAACGGTGCGCTACAGGGGCAAAACCGAACAGACGACCCGTTTCCTGTGGCAGGGTTACCGGTTGCTGCAGGAGCAGCGCGACGACGGCAGCCGCCGCAGCTGGAGCTACGATCCGGCCAGCCCGTGGAGCCCGCTGGCGGCGCTGGAGCAGGCGGGCGACAGCCGCTCGGCGGATATTTACTGGTATCACACCGATCTGAACAGCGCGCCGCTGGAGGTGACCGACGCAGCGGGCAACCTGTGCTGGTCCGGGCAATACGACACCTTCGGCAAGCTGCAGGGCCAGACGGTGGCCGGCGCGGCGAAGCGGCAGGGCGCGCAATACCAGCAGCCGCTGCGCTACGCCGGGCAATATCAGGACGACGAAAGCGGCCTGCACTACAACCTGTTCCGCTACTACGAACCCGAGGTGGGGCGTTTCACCACGCAGGATCCGATAGGGCTGGAAGGCGGGCTGAATTTATATGCTTATGGGCCAAATCCTTTAGCTTGGATAGATCCATGGGGGCTAGCGAAGTGTCCGACCTTAACTCATGGCAAAAATGGAGCAATACTCTCAGCCAAGGCAACTGTAACACCAGCAGATCTTAAAACAGGCACTGCAGTTAATACGAGTGCTCGTGATGCTGCGAGGGCTATGGGATATCAGACAGATGATGCGGGGCATATATTAGCAAAAGTGCTGGGGGGGCAAGGTGGAAAGGGCAATGTATTCCCGCAGTTACCAGGAGTGAATCGTGGGCAGTATAGGACATTTGAGGACTCAGTTCGGAAATTTGTAAATAAGCAAGGAGCGGTCGATATTGAATGGACTTTCAAATATGCTAATGGTGGTACAAGACCAACATCGATACAGTACGATGTATTCCAAAATGGTCAAAAAGTACTTGGTCGAATATTTACGAACTGATAGGAGTGAATTATGGAAGCGGTAGAAATAGCAAGAAATGTTTTAACTAATTTCATAATAAAGATGAATGAGTGGGAGCTGAGATGTTATCCACTGCTTTCTGAGGATGACTCAGAAAGTATTAAGGTTGTGTTGAAGGATGAACTTGATGAGATATTCAATAAGTTCTGTACGGTGAAGGAACGGAAGCAAGGTCGTCAAACATCCCTATCTTGTAGTGAACCACCAGAATATTCTCCTAGCGAAGAGGTGCTAAGCTCTGAAATAAACAAAAACAAGGCGGTTTTTGTCACTCAACAACATACGGGATTTAAAAATAAATATCGATATACCCTGCATCTAAAAAATGATGAATGGCGTATTGATAAAAAAGAGTGGCTTGATGACGATAATGGTATTGAAAAATGGAAACAGTGCTACCTTTGATTTTTAATAACGACTCTTTTTTGAAGAGGTAGTTTGGCGTAGCAAGACTGATGATCCTAGCCGTGAAGGGGGGCAACCTGTGCTGGTCCGGTTAGCGCGACGCCTTTAGGTTGATAGAACACCACGAAACAGGACTACTTGATGCCACCATACCATCGAGTAGGTACCTGTAACCTATTAGCTGTTAAACCAATAACGGCATGTGAGGTAGCGTGTTAAAGAAGCTTGTCATGTATGTTAACTACGCCGGGTAATATCATGGCGACGAAAGAGGCCTGTGCCAAAATTTACTCCTTTACTATAGTGATAAAAATGAAAGAAATAGCTGATAACATCAGGGCTAATTTAGATGAAGTGCGGTCTCTTTTTTTGAATGAAGAGCTATTAGCTGAAAAGATATCTTCGATTAGTCATGCGGAGTCAAAGGTTGTATCGTGGTCTAAAACTAATGCCTTTAGTATTATTCCATTTTACAATGAGTTAACCGGCTTTAAAAATGGAGGAATTTTGAGTAAAGAGCCCAAGAACAAAAGTAATGCATATTGCTATTTTTCAAATGATGACCATATAAATAAAATAGATAGCTATAACTCAAAAGGAGTTGTAGCGGATACATCTTATGTCATTAGAGATGGTGATGAGGTTCTTGAAATAAGACAGGATGTAAAGGGAAACTATTTGGTTATAAGTAGAGTTTTTTTGAATTCTCAAAGGCAGCCATCTAAAGCTTTTTTTGCAAATGATGATGGTAATGTGTCTGGTTATCATTACTTTTATAAAGATGGAAGGATCGACAGTATAATGACGGTAAGTAATTACTCTCTTTTGCCATATGTTATTTTATCATGTGTTTATGATGATGGTAAGATTAGTGAAATTTATTTTAATAATGATAAGGGAAAGGTAGCTATATATCCTCGCTAGGATATTAAGTTGATTCTTAATTGACAGGGCGACTTTAGTTATTTACATGCTTCCTGTGGCAGGGCTACCGGTTGCTGCAGGAGCAGCGCGACGACGGCAGCCGCCGCAGCCGCCGCAGCTGGAGCTACGATCCGGCCAGCCCGTGGAGCCCGCTGGCGGCGCTGGAGCAGGCAGGCGACAGCCGCTCGGCGGATATTTACTGGTACCACACCGATCTGAACAGCGCGCCGCTGGAAGTGACCGACGCAGCGGGCAACCTGTGCTGGTCCGGGCAATACGACACCTTCGGCAAGCTGCAGGGCCAGACGGTAGCCGGCGCGGCGAAGCGGCAGGGCGCGCAATATCAGCAGCCGCTGCGCTACGCCGGGCAATATCAGGACGACGAAAGCGGCCTGCACTACAACCTGTTCCGCTACTACGAACCCGAGGTGGGGCGTTTCACCACGCAGGATCCGATAGGGTTGCGTGGTGGGTTGAACCTGTATCAGTATGCGCCGAACCCGCTGATGTGGGTGGATCCGCTGGGGTTGAGTACCAGAAGAGACCAACTTCCAGGGGATAAAACGCTTGAGACGTCTCGAGCAGCAAGAAGGGAGGCTATGCGTTCGCAAGGTATCCCTACATCGCAAACATACCAAGTCCAAGTAGTCGAGGATATAACCCAATCTGAAAACTCAAAACTTAACTCAGGTATTTTGCATGAGGAACAGATTATGAGAAATAATTCTGAGGTTGGTCGTGTAAAAGTGCATCATCAAGGGCATGTTTTCACGGACAATGACACTTTTGAGAAACCACATTATCATGGTACTAAAGGCGAGCATTTCTCTTATGAGAAAGGCCGACCAAGGAATACAAATAAATACAAAGGTGATAGGTGCTTCTAATGAGAACAAAGCTGATTACTGATGCAAAAGCTAGTTTAAAAAAAATTGGTGTCTCAGTAAAAGACACGGATCTTTCTCTAATTAATGTGTTCTCAAGCGACGAATATGAGCTATACATAAAAAAGTTATGGGCAACAATAAATAGCTTTAAGGTTAAAAGGATTGTATTCCTTGATGATGACTATTATGTGGATAACGTAAGTGACAAAATAAAAAGTATAAAAAGAGCTGTGGGTAAAAACGGTTTAATGGAACTGAAGAAAAATGTAACTGAAAAAGAAGGTGTTATTGTTAATAATAGAAACTATTTTATTGATATGGTTGAGGTTAGTGATGATGTAGGCCTTCTAACTGTGGAGAGAATTTATAAAGCAATATATAGTGGCGGTGGGGTTTATTTATTCTTGCAGGAGGGTTTAATTTGTGATAGTGATTCACTGTTAGGGTTGATAAAATCGTATAATGATGAGTGTAGTATTTCTTGTAAATTACACTTTGGCGAAACTCTGACATCAGAGAGATATTTCATTCTAACAGGGGTGAATGAATATAATAATTCTCACTTATTGAGTGGAGTTACAAGGTTTACAGGGGAAGATGTTGATAAACTCATTGAAAAAACATCCCATCATTATCCAATGGTATTTGAAAAGCAAATATTAAAGTTTGAAACTCGCTCGCAGAGATAGGGTGATTATGCTGGGATTTATATCAGGAGGTTTTTGTGGGCACTATAACTGTTCGTGAGGTGCTGACACGTGGTTTGAAAATGCTATAGGAAAAGAAAAGATCAAATTCATGTTTAATAATTAGTTTAACATTAAAAATATTGAAGTTGATAATTTCGCATTGGAACATTTTTCAGATTTAAAGATTAGATTTTATTGTAAGGATATACCCAAAAATACCCTATGAAATGGAACGAAGAGGGTTTTAATGCAATGAGTTTAGTAGTTACTTTTGGAGATGTTATTCAATTGAATGTTACTGGGTAGAGGGTCGGTTTTTTGTGTTCACCAATAATAAATTCTTTAAGAGAATCCCCTTAAATAACTATAAAAATCATGTGGTTAATCTTTATTGGAAGGCAGGATTTTAACTATAGAAAGTATTGTTCCATATATAGGTGAAAGATGGGGCTAGTTGGAATAGGATCAGAGATATATACTGAAGTTGTTTATTTAAATAATCACGCTAAGGTTACTTGTAGCAAAGAAATTAAAGCTAAGCGTGGGTGTTGAGTATATAATGGAGAGTGTGTTATGAATCTCGTAAAGGTTGATTGGACTCCTGAACATATGGGCGGGAGAAAAACAGTCCCTCCAGCAGGAAAGTATTATGCAGTATCTCGACTTCCTGAGGACAAGGAGTGGCAAAATAATGCCTGGAGCGTTGTTTTTGAGCTAGAGGAATCCAAGTCTGAAAATGGCAAGACGTTTTCGTTGGGAACTGTAGATTTTCTTATGGAATCTGCACCTAAAGAGCGTATGGTTCAGCATGATAAATTCGAAATTTACGAAGGCCCCAAAAAAGTAGCGGATGTTTTTCTTCTTCGAACCTGATTATTGATAGTGTTGGTACTGGATAGTGCTAACTACTACAGAACCAGGCGCTAGCTGAACTTCTTTCAGCGAGAGATAATTACTGAGCCTCATTAGGGGAAGCCGAATAGGCAGATAAAACCACTCCCTCCAATCTGTTCCCCCCCAAACTAAATACCCAATGTGCCATTAATCAGGGTGCGGCACTGCCCGCCGATCCAGGGCTCGCCGTCAATAAAGCGCACGCTCACGCGGCCATCTCGATTCAGTTGGGTGCCCTGGCGCACCTGGTAACCCTGTGCGGTCTGGCCGCCGTCTGGGAAGCGGCTGGCTTGCAGCAAGCGCGCCAGGCAGGCATTGGCGCTGCCGGTTACCGGATCTTCAATCAAAACACCGCATTCCACCATAAACGCGCGCATTTCGTAATCGGCCGGTTCGGTTGCGGAGCAGGCGCCATAAATCACTACGCCATCCACATCACAGGCGGTTTGCAGCTGTTTAATCGTGGCCTGATCCGGCGTTACCGCCAGGCAGGACTGCGCGTCCGGCAGGCGCACCATCAGCCAGCGAATGCCCATCTCGGCAATCACCGGCAGAGGGCTTGCTGCAATCACTGCAGGCCGTAAAGCGGCCGTTAACCGTTCGGTTTCTTCGGCCGCCATTGGGCGGAACTCTACTTCGGGCGCGGCGAACGCCAATGTGCCTTCCGGCAGGATATTGACCGCCACCAGGCCGACGCCGCATTCCTGCATCACTGTTCCAGGGCGTTTAGGCGTCAATCCGGCTTTCAGCAAGGCGTGGGCGGTGCCCAGCGTCGGGTGGCCGGCGAAGGGCAGCTCTTTTTCGGTGGTGAAAATGCGCACCTTATAATCCGCCGCCGGGTGCGTCGGTTTAAGCACGAAGGTGGTTTCCGACAGGTTGGTCCAACGGGCCAATGCCAGCATCTGCGCGTCGTTCAGCCCTTCGGCTTCCAGCACCACCGCCACGGGATTGCCCTGCAGTGGCGTGGCGGTGAAAACGTCCACCTGTTGGTAGGCGCGGGGTGTCACATCATCACTTCTGAGCATTGGCCATCATCCGTTATCAACAAAACCTGATAATAACGATATTCGCCAATGGCTTCAAAGGGTTGAGTTTTGTTTTGAGATACCCGCCCGTCGCCACTTCAGCCCCGGCTTGGCGAACATCACCAGGTTGCCCAGCAAAATCAGGCACAGGCCCAGCACGGCGTTGAAGTGCCACTGGTAGCCTTCGTAAATCGTTGAGATGGTCAGCGCCACCAGCGGGAACAGCAGGGTGCTGTAGGCCGCCGCGCCGGCGCCGATGCGGCCGAGCAGGCTGAAGTAGGCGGCGAAGGCGATCACCGATCCGAAGATCGCCAAATACAACAGGGATCCGATATAGCGGCTGCTGTATTCCATCTGGAATGATGCGCCCTGCGCCAGGGCGATCAGCGCCATCAGCATCGCGCCGTAGGTCATGGCATAGGTATTGGTGGAAAAAATATCCAGCCCGCGGCGCTGATGGCGCGCGCTGATCATATTGCCCAGCGAGAAGCCGTAGGTGCCGAGCGCGCTCAGGCCGATGCCTTTAAGCAGCTCCGGCGCCATGCGGGTGGCGGCCAGATCTTGCCAGAACAGCGCCACGATGCCGGTCAACCCCAGCAGCGCCGCCGGCAGCAGATTGGGGCTGGGGCGCTGGCGGAAGAACAGCAAGCTGTTGAGGGCGTTGAACAGCACCGCCATCGAGAAGATCACCGATTCCAGCCCGCTGCTGATATAAGCCGCCGCATGGTAGAAGCAGAAGAAGTTGAAACCGAACACGCAGCAGCCCTGCAGCACGCAGAACAGATGATCGCGCGGGGCGATGCGGCGCAGGCGGCGCGTTAGCAACAGCGCGGCGAACATCACCGTGGCGGAAATGGCGAAACGGTAAGCGATCGACACGGGAATGGCCACCGGGCCTTCCTGTTGCAGGGTAATCGCTATCCAGGTGGTGCCCCAAATCAGCACCACGGCGAGGTACAACAGCGCATTCATTCTATTCACTCCGAAAAAATCGATGGCGCAGTATCCGCTTTGGCGCGCGGCGGCGCTTGCAGCGCTTTGCGCCCAGTTGCATATTCTTGCGCTTTTTTTGCCAAAAGCGCGGGGCGGCCGCTGGCATGCCGCGGCGCCACTCTTTACACTGTCAGCATGTCGAACAACGGGGCCGGCGATGTCCAACTATCAGGCGTTTGAAACACTGCGTGAGCACAAGGCGCGGCTGCACGGCAGCGTGCTGCTGGGCACCGGCGTGGAGCTGGCGGCCTGGTCCAACTGCAACGATCGCGTCACGCAGGAAAGCGCCGACCACCATACCCTGAGCCTGTACGTCGCCGACGGCTATGAGTGCTACCAGCAGGTGCCGGGCGGCTGGCGCAACGGCGGCGGGCCGGATCGCTTCTGCATCATGCCGCGCCAGTACGCTTCCACCTGGGATGTGCGCAGCGATCTGTCGTTTGTGCATCTGTATTGCACCGACGGGCATCTGCGCCGGCTGGCGGAGCAAACCTGGGATCGCAGCCCGGCGGCGATCAACGTGGAGCAACGCAGCTTCGGCGAAGATCCGCAGATCACGCTGCTGTATCGCCAGTTTTTGCTCAACTGCGACTGGCGGGACAGCGCCAACCTGCTGGCGCTCAGCAGCGCCTCGAACCTGCTGATGTCGCACCTGATCCAGCGCTACAGCCAGCTGCAGTGGAAGCTGCCGGCGGCGCGCGGCGGCCTGGCTCCCGCGGTAGCCAGGCGGGTGCGGGAATATATCGCAAGCCACCTGGATCGGCCTTTGTTGTTGGCCGATCTGGCGGCGCAGGCCGGGTTGAGCGAATACCATTTTGCTCGCATGTTCAAACATTCGACCGGCCTGGCGCCGCACCAGTTTGTGATGCGCGCGCGGCTGCAGCGGGCGGAACAGCTGTTGCGGCATAGCCAACAGCCGATCACCGAGATCGCGCTGGCGTGCGGCTTCAGCTCCGCCAGCCATTTCAGCAACCGCTTCAAGGCGGCCTATGGACTTGCTCCGCTGCAGGTGCGGCAGGGGCGCTAACCGGAAGGGAGTGCAAGCATGGATCAACCATTTGCCGGGCTGGGCGTGTTGTTCGTCGCCGGATGCGGGCCGATCACGCGTGAGAGCGACGAGAGCAAGGCGTTTTATGTCGAGGCGCTGGGGCTGCCGCTCAAGCCGATGCCGGGCAACGAAACCTATCTGCTGGCCGAGCAGGGCGCGCTGGACGGGGTGAAGCACTTCGCCCTATGGCCGCTGGCGCAGGCGGCGCAGTCCTGCTTTGGCGACGATCGCTGGCCGGCGGATCTCGCGGTGCCGCAGGCATGGATCGAGTTCGACGTGGCCGACATGGCGGCCGCCACCCAGGGGCTGGTCGATCGCGGTTATCGGCTGCTGGTCGCCAATCGTGAAGAGCCGTGGGGGCAAAGCGTTACCCGTTTGCTCAGCCCGGAAGGGTTGCTGGTTGGCGTCACCTATACGCCCTGGCTGCGTTAAACGCCACGCCGTTCGCCGCCGTTTCCCTGCGGCGGGCGGCCTTAAGAATAAATACGCATTAGCTTAAAGCGATCTGCGCTATAGACCCATCAAATCCCCGAGTGGTTTCCCTTCCTGAAAGCAGTAATTCCGTTCATTGCGTAAAAACCAATGGCCAGAACGCGCTATTGCTATGCCATTTTACGGCGATTTTTCGCCCGCTTTTTTCGCCGCCAGGTGCCTGATAGGAATAGAGATTATTCTTATATTTCCGCCAACCGTTAAGAAATAATAATGATTCTCGTTTTCAACCACGGAAAGGAGAAGGAACGATGAAAACAGTGAAACGAACGGGCATCGCGCTGGCGATAGCCCTGACTTTCCCCCTGGCATTGCCTGCCGCTTTGGCGGCGCAAACCACCCTGACAAACAGTAAGGCGGCGACGATGACGGAAAAACACGGGCAGTTTATTGCGGTCGGTAAAGTGGTGCAGGCGACCTTCGGCGATTTCGCCTTCAAGCTGGATTTTACCGATGACAAGACCATGACCTTCACCGGTATCGGCGAAGCGTCGCAGGGCATCACCGATACCGTGCAGTACACCGCGGTGGAGATTCGGCCGAAGGTCTACATGGTCTATTGGCATGAACCACAGTCCGGCGACAACGTGACGCATGTCGAGGACTTTGAGCGCGGCGAGGTATACACCAACATCGCCGCCAGGGACGGCAGCTTCACCCATCTGAAAGGGCAGCTGAAAATCGTAGGTCACTCAGGAAACTAAGGAGCAGTTATGAAAAAGGCATTGATCACCTGTGCGATCGTCGGCGGTTTGCTGGCGAGTTACCCGGCGCTGTCAACGGATCAGGCGGCGTCTTACAAATCGGCCGGCAAGGGCGGTTATCATCATGCCCAGCAGAAGCTGAAGGTGGTGGAAGATCTGTATGCAGGCTTTTTCAACCGTCATGACATCAGCGTGGCGCAAAAGCTGATTGTGGAGAACTACAAGCAGCATAACCCGTTCGTCGGCGACGGCATCAAGCCGTTCCTGGATTTCTTCAGCCAGACCTTCAAAGACAATCCGCAGTACAGCGCCAAAATATACCGCAGCGCGGTCAACGGCGATCTGGTCTACGTTCACGTCCAATACCAAAATAACCCGCAGGATCGCGGCACCGCCAGCGTGGATATTTATCGGGTGAACGATCAGGGTAAAATCACCGAGCATTGGGACGTCAATCAGGATGTGCCGGAAAAATCGGCCAACGACAATACCATGTTCTGATCCAAAAGGGCCGCTGCGGCGGCCCTCCACACGCCCGCAACACTTTATTTACTTACATAAATACCAAACGTTCATCGTGTCGAGTAGGCTACGGCCGCCTTTGGCAGTGGTGGTACGGTTGATGGGCGTCATTGTCCCGCCACTGCTTGAGGCGTTTCCCCACATTCCTCGTTATCCCGCGCGTTTATTTTCCACTTTTTTGAACTGATGCCGCAGCTGCAGCGCATTGCAAAGCACCAATACCGCCGTGACGGCGAACACCCAGCGGAACCCCATCATCGCCGAAATGCCCGATCCCAGCAGCGGGCCAACCACGTTGCCCAGGTACATAAAGGATTGGTTATAGCCGAAGATGCGCCCGGTCACCTGATCGGAGGAATACTTCAGCAGCAGCGCCTGCACCGCCGGCATCAGCGCGCCGTCGGCGAACCCCAGCAGGAAGCGCAGAATGCCCAGCTGCAGCGGCGTATTCACCCAGGCCATCACGGCGAACAGGCCGGTGGTGAACAGCAGCGCGGCGATCAGGATGCGCGCGGTGCCGATGCGATCGCCGAGCCGCCCGAGGCGTGGCGCCGAGATCAGCGCCGCAATGCCGGGCACGGCGGCAATCATGCCGCTGACAAAGGCGATATTGCTGACGTCGCCCGACAGTTCGCGGATGAACAGCGTCAGGATCGGGCTGATGGAGGAGTTAGCCAGCTGGATCATCAGGGTACAAACGAACAGCGTGACGATCAGCGTTGGATAAGGCAGCGAACGGAATACCGCCTTGCCGCTTAGCTGATCCGCTTTTTTCACCGTGATGCGCCGTTCTTTAATCAGGAACAGCGTCACCAGGAAGCTGACGAACATCAGCCCGGCGGTGACGAAAAACACCACCCGCAGCCCCAGATGGTCGGCCATCAGCCCGCCCAGCAGCGGCCCGGCGATCACGCCGGAGATCTGCCCGGTAGAGAGCGTGCCCAGCGCCCAGCCGCTTTTATCGCGCGGCGCCTGCGAGGCGACCAGCGCCATGGCGTTGGGAATATAGCCGGACGTCAGCCCCATCAGGGCGCGCAGCGCGAACAGCTGCCAGACGTTGGTGGCCAGCCCCTGCAGGGCGATGACGATCGCCATGCCCAGCGAGGCGCGCAGCAGCATCAGCTTGCGGCCTTTGCGGTCGGCGAGGCTGCCCCACAGCGGCGACACCACCGCCGAGACCAAAAAGGTGCCGCTGAACACCAGCCCGGACCACAGGCTGAGGGACTGATGATCGCTGACGCCGAGCTGTTCGACGTACAGCGGCAGAAAAGGGAGGATTTGGCTCATCGCCAGCCCGGTGAAGAAACACCCGAGCCAGACCGAGATCAGATTGACTTTCCACGCTTCCATCGACTTGTCGTACCACTTTGAATTTGGAGGGATTTGTTAAGCAAGATAATAATAACACCGCGAACTGGCCGGCGCGGGGGAAATGCGTGAGAAAACGTAAAGCCCGTCGGCGGCGTTGTTACATTTCGCTATAAATTAATAGCTATATTATCATAGGTATTTATTTTAAGCTACTCCACCAAGCCGCTCAACAATTCGGCGGCGCCACACTCTCTCTACCCATTTCGCCGTGTCGGCGGCAAGGAGACGCTTTCTATGAATACCGCACTGATCGCTCTGGATTACATCGTGGATATCTCCCACCCGGAAGGAAAAATTGCGCGCTCGGCGCAGCAGGTCATTGAGCGCGATGCTATCGCGCGGGCAAATAGCGCATTGTCTCTCGCGCAGCGCAAGGATTGGCTGCGCATATTGGTTAAAGTCGGTTTCGCGGCCGGCTATGTCGATCAACCCAAATACTCGCGGATGTTTGGGCAGGCGCATCAATTTGGCGCTATCGCACTGGGCCAGCCGGGCACGGATTTTCATCCTGATTTAGCGTCTGATTTGGGGGAGTTAACCATCGTAAAACCGCGCGTCAGCGCGTTTTATGGCACCAATCTGGATGCGACGCTGCGCGCCCGCCGCATTGAACGGTTGGTGATCTGTGGAGTCAGCAGCACCTGGGCGGTACAGGCGACGGCGCGCGACGCGCACGATCGCGATTATCAGGTGCTGATACTGGAAGAGGCTTGCGCGGCGGCCACGGCGGAAGAGCACCGGATCTCGATGGAAACGCTTGCCACTATTGCCGATATCGTCACGCTGGAACAACTGAGCGCATTGTGAAGCTGCTGCGTGAAGAAATCGCCTGGCGTCAGCTGCGACGGGGAGCATGGGTGTTGGCGCCGTTGCTGGCCCTGAGCCTGGCGACAGGCAATGCCAACTGGCTGAAGGCTTCGGTGGTCACCATATCGCTGTTTGTCGTTTGTGAGCGCCTTGAACTGGCGCCGCTCGGCGTGGCGCTGCATGCGGCGGCATTGCTGCTGCTCTTTATGGCGCTGCTGTGCGCCATGCACACGCCGGTCATCTTCATTTTGGCGTGCGTGTTGGCAGCGGCGGCGGCGGTTGGGATCTCCGCGTTCGGCGGCAAGCTGCGATCCCTGGGGAATTTTATTTTTATTCCGGCTCTTTATCTGGCGTGTGAAACCGCTGAAGGTGGCGCCGGCGCGCCATTAGCCCAATGCGGCTGGGCGCAGCTCCCTTTTCTGGGGGCAGCCGTCTTGCCGGTGCTGATGCTTGCACTGGCAGAGCATCGGCGGCTAGCGCGGCTGTCGACGAGTGACAGCCTGCATCATTATCTCCAGCTGCGCCGCAGCGATGAGCTTGGCGCTCGCGTGGCCTGCGGCGAGGCTTTGCTCGCCGTAAGTTGTGCCGTTGCACTGTCGGCGGCGATCGTTGAGTGGCAACACCTCGATTACGGGCAATGGGTGATCTGGTCGGCCGTCAGCGTGATCAGCGGCGATATGGCCGCTACGCGCAACAAACTCCGCCAGCGTGCGTCAGGCGCATTGCTGGGCGTGCCCGTCGGTATTTTGCTGGGTAGCCTCATGCCGCATGGCAATGTGGGTTATGAACTGCTGAGCGTGGTGACGATGCTCACCCTGGTGTCTTTTCATCGTTATACCTTGGGGTTTGGCGCCCGTTGCGCCTGCATCGCCTGCGTGTTGGTGATTGCAGGAAAAGCGCCGTCGATCGCCGCAGAAAGGGTGGTCAATGTGTTGCTGGGCGGTGGCATCGGTCTGCTGTTCGCTTTGGCGGTGCATGCGGTGTTGCCGCTCAACGCCGGCACCCGCCAATAGCGAGCTGGCATATTTCGTCCGCCAATTTCGGTTGACCGTTTCCGGTCTCGGTGTGAAAGTACGGACAAATCTATCGTTATCTATTGATGCCAATGAAAAAAGATCATCCTGAAGACGTGACGCTGCTGCGCACGCAATTAATGTCGCTGGTGCGCCGTTTGCGGCGCGAGTCGCGCAGCGACGAAAAATCCTGGGCCCAGCTGATGCTGCTGGGAGCTATCGATCGTCACGGCGGCGAGGCGACGCCGTCGCTGCTGGCGGAGTCGGAGCGCATGCGTTCCTCTAACCTGGCGGCCGCCTTACGGGAGCTGGAGGCCGATGGGCTGCTGGTGCGCACGCCGGATGCTGAAGACAAACGCCGGGTGCGGGTGCGCCTGACGCCCGCCGGGCTGGGGCTGTTGCAGCAAAGCCGCACCCGGCGCGAGGCGTGGCTGCTGGCGGCGATGGAAAGCTGTTTAACGGAGCAAGAACAGGCGCAGCTGATCGAAGCGGGGGCGTTGATGGCGCGGCTGGCGGCGGCGCCGTCAACGGACGCGGAATAATCGGCGGGGCGGCAGATGCGCCGCCCGTGCAGCGAGGTTACGGCATCGGCCAATCGGCCGGCATGGTGCTGACGACGTCCACGTAGCGATCCCAGGCCGATGACCAGAATTGGGTGAAGGCTTCCAGGGTGAGGTGGATGCCCATCAGGCCCATCACGAACCAGCAGGCGGTAAACAGGCCCAGGCTGCTGAACATGAACGCCATGCCGTTGCGGCTGGTTTTACGGCAAACGACGTTTAACTGGCTGGCGAAGAACATCATCACGGCGCTCAGCAACTCCCAGCGCATCATGACTAAACCGGTGGCAATGGTACTCATCGAACTCGATCCTATGTAACAAAAAGCCGCATCCGGCAGGGCGCCGACAGGGAAATGCGGGGGAATAACGGGAATAATGTGATTCAGATCACATTGTAGCATTGGGGCGAACGACGGCTCAATGGGGCGCGCGGTGAAAAAAACGCCGACGGTAACATTCCAATATGCTGAAACAGTTATGCCATTTCATTAGCAACCTTTTCATGGGGCGGCGCGCTCGATAACGCTATGCTTGCCGGCTTTTCAGTTCCCTGATTTTACGGGGAAATGTGACGCAAAAGGTACCGGCACCGCATGGCCCTGTTAAAAGAAAAAATTCGCGACCACTCTGCGGAAGAGAGGCTGTTTATCCGCCGGGCAGGCGTAGCGCTGGCGCTGGTGGTGGTCTGCTTCGGCGCGCTGATCGTTAACCTCTACCGGCTGCAAATCCGCCAGCACGGCTTTTACCAGACGCGTTCCAACCAGAACGACATCAAGATGCTGCCGCTCGCCCCCAGCCGCGGGTTAATCTTCGATCGCAATGGCACTCCGCTGGTGCGAAACGTGACACTGTATCGTGTCGAAATCACGCCCAGCAAAATCACCGACATGGCGGCGCTGCTGCAGGCGCTGACGCCGATCGTCGATCTGACGCCGGAAGACATCAGCGCGTTTCGCGACGATATGCACCACAACAGCCGCTACAAGCCGGTGACGCTAAAAACCGGGCTGAGTGACACTGAGGTGGCGCGCTTTGCCGTCAATCAATACCGTTTCGACGGGGTGACCATCGATACCTATCAGCAGCGTGAATATCCTTACGGCGCCCAGCTGGCGCACGTGCTGGGCTATGTGTCGAAGATCAACGACAGCGATCTCAAGCGCCTGGACAAGGCCGGCCTGAGCGAGAACTATGCCGCCGACCGCAACATCGGCAAACAGGGCATCGAAGCCTATTATGAGTCAGAACTGCACGGCACCACCGGCTATCAGGAGGTGGAGGTGGATAACCATGGGCGGGTGATCCGCTTGCTGAAGGAGCAGCCGCCGAAGGCCGGCAAAAACATTTACCTGACGCTGGATCTGCCGCTGCAGCAGTACATCGAATCGGTGCTGAAGGGGCAACGCGCCGCGGTGGTGGTGGAAGATCCGCGCGACGGCGGCATTCTGGCGATGGTCTCCAGCCCCAGTTACGATCCTAATCCCTTCGTCAAAGGCATCGGCTATCAGGCCTATAAGGCGCTGCTGGGCAACCCGGATCTGCCGCTCATCAACCGCGTTACCCAGGGGTTGTACCCGCCGGCTTCCACGGTGAAGCCCTACATGGCCGTTTCGGCGCTGTTCGCCGGGGTGATCACGCCCACCACCACCTTTTTCGGCGCGCCGACCTGGACGCTGCCCGGCACCGAGCGGCGCTACCGCGACTGGCTGAAAACCGGCCACGGCATGCTCAACGTCACCAAAGCGATTGAAGAGTCCGCCGATACCTTCTTTTATCAGGTGGCCTATGAGATGGGCATCGATCGCATTCACCACTGGCTGAGCCAGTTCGGCTACGGCCAGTCGACCGGCATCGATCTGAACGAAGAGTACCGCGGCGTGCTGCCGAGCCGCGACTGGAAGCTGAAGGTGCACAAAAAGGGCTGGTATCAGGGGGATACGGTCTCGGTGGGCATCGGCCAGGGGTATTGGGTGGCGACGCCGATCCAGATGGTGAAAGCCTTGAGCACGCTGCTCAACAACGGCCGGGTGAAAACGCCGCATCTGTTATATTCGCTGCAGCAGGGCAACCGGGTGACGCGCTACCAGCCGCCGGCGCAAACGGCGCAGATCGGCGATCCCAACTCGCCTTACTGGGGCATCGTGCGCAACGGTATGTACGGCATGGCCAACTTGCCGAACGGCACCGGTTACAAGCTGTTCCACACCGCGCCGTATCAGATCGCCGCCAAATCCGGCACCTCGCAAGTGTTCAGCCTGAAGCAAAACCAGACTTACAACGCCAAAATGATCCCGGTGCGGCTGCGCGATCACATCTTTTATACGCTGTTTGCGCCCTACAAAAATCCCCGGGTGGCGATGGCGCTGATCCTGGAAAACGGCGGTGGCGACGGCGTGGTGGCGGGGCCGACCGCGCGCGCGATCCTCGACCACATTTTTGACCCGGCCAACGCGCCGCAGCCCGGCGATACGCCGCAAAGTAAACCGCAGTTAAACGACAGCGCAGATGTGCAACGGTGATGCGGTTTGTTTTTACTTTCTTACAAACTGCAATCTCCTGACCATTTCCGGCAAGGTAGACTGAAATAACACCATAAACTGAATAAAAACGTAGGGTTAACACAACAGTGGCGCCATCGACCAAAAAGAGCGGTAAAACCTATTCCACAGTTCGTTTCGGCTGGATATGCGCCGGCATGCTGGTCTGTTTTTTTCTGTTGGCGTTCAGGGTCGGCTACCTGCAACTGCTGGAACACCAGCAGTTGGCCAATCAGGCTGACCAACGTTCGATCCGCACCCAGGTGGTGCCGACCAACCGCGCCATGATCACCGATCGCAACGATGAGGCGCTGGCGGTCAGCGTGTCGTCCAAAGACATCGTGCTGGATCCGAAGCATATTCTCGATACCCAGACCGATACCGGCAACGAACGCTGGCAGAGCATGGCCAACGTGCTGAAGATCCCGCTGGCGGACATCCAGCACCTGATCCAGAGCAACGCGCGCAAACGTTTTGTCTACCTCGCTCGCAAGGTAGAGGACGATAACGCCGCCTACATCAGCAAACTGCATCTGACCGGCGTCAGCACCGAGCAGGATTTCAGCCGCTTTTATCCGATGGGCCAGGACGCCGCCGGGCTGATCGGCATCGTCGGCCAGGACAATCAGGGGCTGGAAGGCATTGAGCTGGGTTTCAACCCGCTGTTGCAGGGCAAAAACGGCCTGCGGGTCTATCAGAAGGACGGCAGCGGCGCGGTGATCGGCGTGCTTAAAAGCGTGGATCCGGTGCCGCCGCCGAACGTGACGCTCAGCATCGATAAATTTATTCAGTACGTGCTCTATGCGCAGATCCGCGACGGCGTGGTGGCTAACCAGGCCGACTCCGGCTGTGCGGTGCTGGTCAAGATCGACACCGGCGAGGTCCTCGGCATGGCCAGCTACCCGTCGTTCAACCCGAACAACTATGGCAGCACCCCGGCGAAGGATATTCGCAACGTGTGCAGCAGCGACAGCTTCGAACCGGGCTCGACGGTGAAACCGGTGGTGGTAATGGTGGGGCTGGAGCATAAGCTGATCCGGCCGGATACGGTGCTGGACACCACGCCGTATCGGGTGAACGGTCACCTGATCAAAGACGTCGGCCATTGGTCGAAACTGACCATCACCGGCGTGCTGCAAAAATCGAGCGACATCGCGGTATCGCACATTGCGCTGGCGCTGCCGGCCACGGTGCTGCCGGCGGTCTACCGCAGCTTTGGCCTGGGGCGACCGACCGAGCTCGGCATCGGCAACGAGAGCAGCGGCTACTTGCCGCAGCATCGCGAACGCTGGGCCGATATCGAACGCGCTACCTTCTCCTTCGGCTATGGGCTGCGCGTGACGCCGCTGCAGATGGCGCGCGAGTATGCCGCGATCGGTTCCTTCGGCATTTATCGGCCGCTGTCGATCACCAAGGTGACGCCGCCGGTGATGGGGCAACGTATTCTGCCGGCGGATACGGTTCGGGCCGTGGTGCATATGATGGAGAGCGACGCCTTGCCGGGCGGCAGCGGGGTGAGCGCCGCAGTGCCGGGCTACCGGCTGGCGATCAAAACCGGTACCGCCGAGAAAATGGGCCCGAGCGGCAAATACGATGGCGGCTACATCAACTACACCGCCGGCGTGGCGCCGGCCAGCGATCCGCAGGTGGCGCTGGTGGTGATGGTCAACAACCCGAAAGCCGGCAAGCACTTCGGCGGTTCGGTGGCCGGGCCGGTGTTCGGCAAGATCATGGCCCAGGTGCTGGAGCACATGAATATTCTGCCGGATGCCCAGCCGCTTAACGTGGTGTCGTCGGTCAAGGGGTAAGGGGGATTAGCGCAATTCCAGCAGGCGCTTCAGCGCCTGCAGATCGGCGTTCACCAGCCCGACGTCGCGGGCGAACAGCGCGTCGTCCATGTCCGGCTGGCGGAACAGGGTGAAGATCACCTCGGCACCTTGTCGGTTGGCGAGCGCGCGCAGCGGCACGTAGACTACGCCGCCGTCCGGCAGCGTCACCCAATGATCCAGCACGCCGAAGGCATTGGGCGCGCTAAATCGAATGCGGATCCGCCCCTGCGGGGTCTCCGCCATCCAATCTTCACCTTCCCGCCGTAAGCTATTGGTTAATCCTTTGGCCCACAACGGGAAGTTTTCCGGGCGGCTGAGAAAGGCGTACACCTCGTCACAGGGGCGGTTGATGGCGACATGCAGCGTTTGCGCGCTCAGCATCATGATTTCTCCGGTTGACGGCGATACTTCAGTGTAGATCCCGCCGCGCTCAGAAGTAGTAACCGATGTTTACGTTGGTGCGAAAATACCATTTATTGCTGCCGGAGGACTGGGTGCCGGTCCAGCCGGTGGCGTTTTCCACGCCGCCCCACGGATTGGCGTTCTGCGCCCAGGTCAGATCCACCCACAGCATCACCGGCATGGCGGACACCTGCACCCCGAGCGTATTCATTTTGGAGTCGGAGCCGCCGTGCCTGTCCTTCCAGAGCACGCTGTAGTCGTTGTAGAAGCGCAGCTTTTTCACCGGTCCCCAGGGCACCTCGACGTCGCGCGCCAGGTTGATGGCGGCAGTGGTGGCCTGCGACGGGATCAGATAGGCCGGCGTCAGGCCGTTGCCGCCCATCAGGATCACCGAATTGCTGGCGCCGGCCGGGCCTTTGGCGTCGTAACCGTAGCGGATAACCTGGCCGGACAGATGCCAGGCATCCCGATTCACCAGCGTATGCAGGCCCGCCGCCCAGAAGCTGCCGTTATCACCGGTCGCCTGGTTGTAGAGCCGCGAGGCCGCCAGCGAACCGCCGAGCTCATTGTCCCAGCCGCCCTGGTGGAAAGCCCGCGTCAGCCGCAGGTTTACCTGATCGCGTTTTTCGTTGCGCTGCAGATGCTGTGAGGCAAAGTTGGTGTTCTTCAGATCGTCGTAGCTGGCGACGTCGGGGGCGTAACGCACGCCGGTCGGCATCATGCGCGGGTAGTAGGCGGCGTCAAAGGCCCAATCGCCCCGTTGGTATTGGTATTTGGCGCCGAGCCCGGTGTTGACGCCAAAGCCGAGGTAAAACGGAATGCCGTACGACCAGCCGAACTGCGGATAGGGCATCAGGCCGAACGGTTTGAACGGCGCGCCCAGCTGCACGGTGGAGCGCTCAGACAGGTGGTAGCCGACATAGGCGCGGTCGATGGCGTATTTGCGCCGATCCTGAAACCAGAATCCGCTATCGAAAAACGCGTCGTTTATCTGGCCGGCGGCATCGATGCGAAAGGCGTCAAAGCGTAAATGCGGCGGATGGCGATAATTGCTGCTGCGCCAGTCTTCATAGCGATAATTGGCGCGCAGCGCGCCGCCGATATCAATATTCTTTTTATTATCCTCGTTTTGCCAATGAATATGCGGAAAGGCCGGGCGGTTTTTTTTTACCGGCGCCACGGTGGCAGCAGCGTCGCTGGGCAATGCGACGGTAGTCGCGTAACTCACTGGTGAAACAAGAAAAAAACAAAGGGTGATCTTGCGCATGCCTGGCCCCTGGTGAATGTTTGGTTTTTATTAAGACGAGCGGGGTTTACCTGTGAATAAGGCACTGTTGCTCGTTTGTTTTATATTTGAGACGTTTCATTGTGCGTTTCATATATTAAATTCATTTCCGGTTAATATATGAAACTTTGTTTCTTGTTTAATGGGAAAACTATAAATCCGGTATTGAACAAGTCAAGAAATAAAAATTAGCGTTGACGAGAAATTCCGATTATTGGGTCGCCCTGGTTTGCGGGGGCGACACAAAGCAGGCTGAAATAGTCGTGTCATAAATGCGCGTTAGACTCGCGGCATTCTGGCATTACTGACTAAAAATCATGAACATAAAACTGACACTTGGCCGCCGGGTAAAACCTGCGGCAGCGCTGCCGCACGCGTTTGGCATCGGCAAGAGCATGGGCTTATTAGGCGGCGTAATTTGCGTTATTGCGCTATTTTCTCTGCTGCAATTGTTTTCCACCGTATTTATTTCCACTATTCTGCACGACGCCAAGGTTAACCTGGTGACGGGAGACGGGTTGCATCGCCAGCAGGCGACGATGGATCGCGCCAGACTGTCGCTGCTGACGGCCAGCGACACCCTGAACCGTGCGGGCATCTATTATCTGCAGGACAAAGTCACCGGCTCCGACGGCAGTTGGCATAGCCTGCTGGATGAATCGTTGGCGGCGTTGGAGGCTTCAAAGCAGGCCTTTGCCCGGTTCGAGCGCTTGAGCGCGGCTGCGCCCGAAGCGGCGGGCGCCCTGAAAGACAGTTATCGCCTGTTCTATGACGGCCTGAAGGAACAGGCGCAAGGGTTGCAAAGCAGCGCCAGCATCGATGCGTTTTTCGCCGTGCCGATCCAGGCGTTTCAGGCGGATTTCAACGAAAAGTACCTCGCTTATCAGGCGCTGAACGAACAGCATGGCAATGACGTCAACGTGCGGCAATTGGCGGCGCTGGAGCAGGCCAATACCTTTGCGCTTGGCGCATTGGCCGCGCTGGCGCTGATCGCCGTGGGGGTGTGGTTCGGCGTCGCCCGCTGGGTGATAGCACCGCTGCAGCGGGCAATTGTCCACCTCAACGTGCTGGCCGCCGGCGATCTTTCGCGGCCGCTGCCGCCTGAGCGGGCGTTGAACCGCGAGATGCGTCAGCTGCAAACCAGCATTGGCCATATGCAGGGCGGTCTGCAGCGCCTGGTAAGCGAGGTGCGCGATGCGACGAGCGGGATCCTGAACGGCGTCGAGCGGCTGGCGGACGGCAATCGACAGTTGACGGCACAGTCGGCGAAGCAGGACGGGGAACTGCAGTTGGCGACCGAGCACGTGCAGCAGTTGGCGGCGCGGGTGGAAGAAAACGGCCAATACGCGCTGCAGGCCAGCCAACGAACCGAACAGGCCCGGCAGTGCGCCGGCGCCGGTGAGCAGATGATGCAAACCGTCAATGTTTCGATGCACGGGATCGTCAACCAATCGGCCGAGATGCGCGGCATTGTCGCGCTGATCGACAGCGTGGCGTTTCAGACCCATATTCTGGCGTTGAATGCGGCGATCGAGGCCGCGCACGCCGGAGTTCACGGCCGCGGTTTCGCCATCGTGGCTAAAGAAGTGGGCTTGCTGGCGCAAAAGAGCAGCCATTCGACGCGCGATATTCAGCAGTTGATCGGCCGCTCATTGCAGCAAATCGATCAAGGTTCGCAGGCGGTCGAACGGCTGACGGGCAACCTGCGCAAAATTATCGATCTGGTGAACAAATGCAGTGCGCTGATGGGGGAAATCTCGCTGGCGTCATTCAATCAAGGGGAGAGCATCCAGGACGTGACGGCGCGCATCACCGCGCTGAATCAGGTGGCGCAGCAAACCGGCGCCGTGGTGAGCGCGGTGACCGAGGCTTCGCAGCTGTTGCAGGGCGAGTCGGAACGGTTAGAAAAAGCGATGGCGCGTTTCAGGCTGCCGGCGCAATAAATACTTCCGATGCAGGTTAATGAATAATAAAGCTGCGCTTAATGTTATTCATTATTTCCCTGTGCTGAGGGACGTTATTTCGATAAATAAAAACAGGCCGGCGCTTATGGATTAAAAAAGCGCCGGCCTGCAGAGATTATTTTAACGGGAGGATTAACGGCTGGTCTGGTGGCCGATAATGCCGCCCAGCGCTGCGCCGCCGAGGGTGCCCAGCGTGCTGCCGTCGGTCAGCACTGCGCCGCCGACCGCGCCGACGCCCGCGCCGATCGCCGTGTTGCGATCGCGATTGGACATATGCCCACATGCGGTAACGGAAAGCGTCGCCATCACCACCACCAACACACCTGCGGCACGTTTAATATTCATAATGAGTTCCTGGTAAATTGGCTGATTAATGGATTAAAAATAATCCGATTAACCCACCGGTAGAAGTTGGGATGAATGTATTCCTCCGAAAGAAAATCGAACAGGTAAAAATTCTTAATTTTGCGGCGGTGAAAAGCGATTGCTCGCCGAATGTGCGGCCACCGATAAAACCGCTGGTCTATACTGGGAAGACGCCTCGCGGGGGCGGGGCACACACTCTGGAGGCCGCCATGTCCGATCTCGTTTCCGCGTCCGGCAAACCGGTGAAAATCCCCGGCCCGGATCACCCGATCACCTTGACTCGTCATCCGACGCGGGTCGTGGTGCGTGCTGCCGGGAAAACCCTGGCCGACAGTCGCAATGCGCTCATCCTGCAGGAAGCCACCTATCCGCCGGTGTTTTACTTTCCGCGTGAGGACGTGAAGATGGCGCTGTTGCAGAAAAACGAGCACGTCAGCTACTGCCCGTATAAGGGCGACTGCAGTTATTTCACCTTCGCGCTGAACGGCGCACAGGGGGCCAATACGGCCTGGAGCTATGAAATGCCTTACAACGCCGTGGTGGCGATCAAGGATTATCTGGCATTTTATCCCGACAAAGTGACAGAAATCAGTACTGAAGCCTGACCTGCCGCCGCCGCCGGGCGGGGGCAGGTTGACATTCCGCTTATCCCTACTCATTATGTGTATTACTGGAAACTGATACGCTTTCCTTATGTTTTAATCCGACATAAACGAAACTCTGAGCAGGTGCCAAGGTGTCTACCTCTACGCGATTTGCCGTTGCCATCCATATCCTGACCAACATCACGCTGTGTCGTGGCCAGACGGTGCGTTCCGAAGATATCGCGCGCAGCGTCAACACCAACCCGACGGTGGTGCGGCGGATCCTCGGTGCGCTGGCGGAGGCCGGGCTGACCTATTCGCAGATGGGGCAAGGCGGCGGGGCGCTGCTGGCGCGGCCGGCAGAAGCGATCTCGCTGCTGGACGTGTATCGCGCGGTGGAGGATCAACCCTATTTCATGCTGCACCGCGCCCGGCCTAACGATGCGTGTTATATCGGCCACGCGATTACCCCGGTGCTGGAGCAAGAGTTTGCGCGCGTTGGTCACGCGCTGGAGGCCAGCCTGGCGCAAACCAGCATCGCCGAAATGGCCGGGCAGGTCGAGCGGCAAGCCGGCTATCCTTTTGTCCCTTGTTCAGCGCAATATCAAGCGGATACGCAATAAAAACCCACGCCAATTCCGTCTTCCCGCAGAGCATTTTTTGCATTGCGTTAATGTAATTGTGTAAGTTACATTAGCTCGCATCAAGTGTGATGTGGCTCACGTTTTAGACTGCCTCCCCACGATAATCGATCGATTGGCCGGAAACCTTTTCTTCCGGCGCAGATTCGCTGTGCTTATAAACCAGGAGAGAACGATGTTAGAAATGCTTGAAAGCTTGGCCACCGTGGTGGTCCTGGTGCCGGTAATGGTGGCCGTCTTGCTCGGCGCGATTTACGGCTTGGGTGAAGTGTTCAACGTCTTTTCCGCTATCGGCCGCAAAAATAACGGCTGAATTTGAACGTCAGGGGACGCAACGCCCCCTGACGCAGGACTACAATACCGTCGCCAGGAAGTTGCGCGTCCTCTCATGTCCCGGCGCATCCAGAACCTGCTGCACGCTGCCCGTTTCAACCACCTTTCCCTGATCCATAAAGACAATCTGGTCGGCCACTTCGCGGGCGAAGCCGATTTCGTGCGTGACCACCACCATGGTCATGCCCGAATGCGCCAAGTCTTTCATCACCTGCAGCACTTCGCCAACCAATTCAGGATCGAGGGCGGAGGTCGGTTCATCAAACAGTAACACCTGCGGGTTCATCGCCAGCGCGCGGGCGATGGCGACGCGCTGTTGCTGGCCGCCGGACAGTTCTCGCGGCCAGGCGTTGATGCGATGTTCCAGCCCGACGCGGGCCAGCAGCTGCTTCGCCCGTTCCTGCACCTCGGCTTTTTTTTCCTTTTTCACCCGCAGCGGCGCGTCGCTGACGTTTTGCAACACGGTGCGGTGCGCAAACAAGTTGAACTGCTGAAATACCATGCCGATGCTTTTACGCTGTTCGGCCACCTCGGCTTCTTTCAGCTCGTACAGATGCCGGCCTTTTTGACGATAGCCGATCAGCTGTTCGCCAACGCGAATGGTGCCGCCGTCCAGCTTTTCCAGGTGGTTGATGCAGCGCAACAGGGTGGATTTGCCGGAGCCGGAAGGGCCGAGGATCACCGTCACCGAGCCTGCCGGGATGGTCAGGCTGATGTTTTTCAACACGTCGGTGCCGGAAAAGGATTTCCGCACCCGGTTGATGTGGATGGATGCGCTCATTGTTCACCTCCCTGAGGGGCTTTGCGGTTGAGGAAGAACCCGCCGCGGCGCGTTGCCTGCGTGCCGCGGCCAAAATAGCGCTCCACGTAGTATTGGCCAATCGACAGAATCGAAGTCATGGCCAGATACCACAGGGTGGCGACCAGCAGCAGCGGGATGACCTCGTAGGTGCGTTGGTAAATGATCTGCGCCGAATACAGCACGTCCTGCAGGGCAATCACCGACACCACCGCGGTGGTTTTCAACTGCCCGATCACCTCATTGCCCGCCGGCGGCAGGATGGTGCGCATCGCCTGCGGCAATACCACGCGCCACAGGATTTGCCCACGACGGTATCCCAGCGCTTTGGCGGCTTCCAGCTGGCCGCTGCCGACGCTTTGGATGCCTGCGCGCACGATCTCCGCCGCATAGGCCGACTGATGCATCACCAGCGCGATCACCGCCGCGCTGAAGGTGCTGATAAGGGTATTGGTCGGCGCGCTGGCGACTTCTCCAAGAAACGGGATCCACAGGCTGATGCGCGGATAAAGCGCGGCGATGTTGTACCAAAGGAACAGCTGCACCAGCATCGGCACCGCACGGAAGAACCAGGTGTAGAACCAGCTTACCGCAACCAATACCGGATTGGCCGACAGGCGCATCAGCGCCAGCAGCACGCCACCGGCGAAGCCGAACACTACCGAAATCACCGTCAGCTTAAGCGTCATGAGCACGCCGTTGAGGATGGAAGCCTCGGTGAGGTTTTCCGCCACCACCGCCCATTCAAAGCGCGGGTTGTGCAGCATGGAATTGATGATAACGCCGACGATCAACAGCACAACCAGGGCGCTGAGCCAGCGCCCGTAATGCCGATGGCCGACGATGCTCAGTTCCGCGTCGTCGACAGGGTGTTGCCCACTCATTTGGCGATCTCTTCATTGATGCCGGCGGTTTTCACTGCACCAAAACCGATATCCCAGCCGTCGAGGATTTTCTGGTAACTACCGTCGGCGATCAGAGAATTCAGCGCCGCCTGCACCGGTTTCACCAGTTCGGAGCCTTTCGGCAGGGCGATGGCCACCGTGGTGCCGTCAATGTTGATATCACCGGCCAGCGTCAGCGGTTTAACGTGGGTGGCCTGGTAGCGCAACCCTTCATACGGGCCGAAAAACATCGGTACGCGGCCGCTGATCACCGCTTGCACTCCGGCCGGGCGGTCCGGGAAGATCGGCATGGTGATGGCCGGCTTGCCGGCGGCGACGCATTGATCGCTGGCCTGCTGCAGGCGGGTGATCTGCGAGGTGCCTGCGCCGGCGCCGACGGTCTGGCCGCACAGCTGCGCCAGCTCGGTGTAAGGGCCTAGCGCGGCATCTTTGCGGGCGATCAAGGCCAGCTTGGAAGCGTGGTAATAGCCGACGAAGTCCACCTGTTGGAAGCGCTTTTTGTTGGCGTCAATGTTGGCCAGCGCGACGTCATAACGGCCGGACTTCAGGCCGGGGATGATGTTGTCGAAGCCGCCGGTGTCCTTCCAGTGGATCGCCACGCCCAGGCGATCGGCAATCGCGCTCATCACGTCGATTTCACGCCCGGCCAGCGTTTTATTGTCCGCCTGGTAAAAGGTGGTCGGCGGGGTGTTCGGGTTGGTGCCGGCAACGATATAGCCGGCCTTTTTGATCGCTTCAGGCAGGCTGTCGTGCAGCGCGGGATCGGCGGCAGCTTTCACCGCAGCCTTGAAGGGAACATCGCCTTCAGCGGCATGACCGGCTGCCAACGGCGCCAGCGTGGAGGAAGCCAACAGCAGGGATAGTACGGTGCGTTTGAATGTGGTTTTCATCATGATTTCCCTGCGGATTAAGCCGATTTTACGTTAGCGAAGTTGATTGCCGGTTCCGGCAGACCCAGGTTTTCACGCAGGGTTGCATGCTGATACTCTTCACGGAACAGGCCACGGCGACGCAGCTCCGGGATCACCAGCTCGACGAACAGTTCCAGCTGGTTGGGCAATACCGCCGGCATGATGTTGAAGCCGTCTGCGCCTTGCTGTTCCAGCCACAGCTGGAAGTCGTCGGCGATCTCTTCGGCGGTGCCTACCACCACGCGGTGGCCGCGCGAACCGGCCGCGACGGCCGCCAGCTCACGCAGCGTCAGGTTTTCCCGCGCGGCCAGATCGGTCAGCAGTTTCACGCGGCTTTGGCCGCCTTCGGTGGCGCCCACGTTCGGCACCGGGCCGTCCAGCGGATAATCGCTCAAATCGAAACCAAAGCGCGCCGACAGCTGCTCAATGCCGTTATCGATATCCACCAGTTGATTCAGCTGATACCAGGTTTCCTGCGCTTCTTCTTTGGTACGCCCGACAATCGGCATCACACCTGGCAGGATCAGCAGGTGGTCCGGGTTGCGGCCGGCGTCGGCCACGTATTTTTTCTGACTGCGGTAGAAAGCTTGTCCTTCTTCCAGGCTGGCGGCGGCGGTGAACACCACTTCGGCGGTTTCCGCCGCCAGCTGCTGGCCGGCCGGGGAAGAGCCGGCCTCAATGATCACCGGCCGTCCTTGCGGCGAGCGGGAAATGTTCAGCGGGCCCTGCACCGAGAAATGCTTGCCCTTATGGTTGGCGGCGTGGATTTTCTCGTCGATGGCGTACACGCCATTTTGCTTGTCGCGCACGATGGCGTCTTTTTCCCAGCCGTCCCACAGTTTGTAGCTGGCCTCGAGGAATTCCCGCGCCACTTCATAGCGTTCGGCGTGCGACGGCAGATCTTCACGGCTGAAGTTGCGCGCCGCATCGCTGGAGAAAGAGGTCACCACGTTCCAGGCGGCGCGGCCGTGGCTGATATGGTCGATGGAGGCCATGGCGCGTGCCAGGTGGAAGGGTTGATCGAACGTGGTGGAGGCGGTCGCCGCCAGCCCGATATGGCGGGTGTTGACCGCCAGCGCCGCGAGCAGCGTCAGCGGCTCCAGGCGTGACATCGTCGAGGGCAAGCGGTGCACGCTGGTTGCCAACGCGTCGCCGACGAAGAACATATCGAAGGTGCCTTCTTCGGCTTTTTTTGCGATCCAGGTGAACCAGTCGATATCGGTCGGTGAACCGCTGGCGCCTTCTGCGCGCCATCCCCCGATGTGGTGCCCCAGCGCCTGAACGAACAGGCCGAGACGGAGTTGGCGCGATGGTGTTGAAGGTGAAGTACTCATAATTATTCCTGTTTTATTATTAATTTAACAATGCAATCAGTCGCGGCAGCGCGCCAGGGGACATAAGGGCGCAGTCGCGGATAACGCTCTCGCCTTCGAGGCCCGGAAGCAGCTGCAGAATGGCGCGCAGCTTGGCGTCGAGGTCTGTCGGCCGGGCGGCGGTTTGCTTTCTTGTGACTATGTCACTTATTTGCCTCCCGTCCTGCAGCGTCAGGGTCAGGCGATGGAAGCGCATCTCCGGATCGAGCGCGTCCGGCGGGGCTGCGGGATCGGCATGACGCTCAACTTTTGCCGCCAGGGCGGCGATAGCCGCATCGACAGGCTGCTCGCCGTAATGCGTCAGCGGGACCTCGCCGTGGTATAGCGCATCGGCGATGACGTATTCGAGGCTAAAGCGCGCTTCCACACCGGTGGCCGGTTGGCGAATAAAGGGCGCAGTATCTGCGCCGGGCGGAAAACTGACCTCAACCTGTGCGATCTCCGCAAGGGCGTCGCCTTGTGCCAGCAGCCGCGCGCGCAGGGCGAGCGCCGCCTCGGCCGCGCTGTGAGTGCCACCGCAAGTCGGGCACCGCTTGAATTCCAGCCCCGGCTGCAGGATGCGCCAGGGCGTGCCCCAGCCGGCGGTCAGGCATTCCGGTTTTTGCCGGCCGCCGCCGTGGGAAGTCAGCAGGCTGTCCAGCACGCCCTCCGGTTGGCCGATGAAACCGGCCTGAGCCAGCAGGGCGGCGTTGACCGCGTTGCGTGCCGCCAACCCGGCGTGCAGCGGTTTGGCCGCCGAACCGAACTGGCTGCGCAAGCCCGCTGCCTGCGTGGCCGCCAGGCCCAGAGCAATCTGCGTCTGCCGCTGGTCAAGCTGCAGATAACGCGCCACGGCGGCGCAGGCGGCGACCGCGCCCAGGGTGGCGGTGCTGTGAAAACCCAGCACGTAATGTTGCGTGCCAGCGGCCAATCCCAGCCGGCCAGCGGCCTCTACGCCGATGACATAGGCGGTTAACAGCTCAGTGACATTGTCACTCTCACCGTTCAGCGCCAGCAGGGCTGAGAGCACTACGGTGCTCGGATGGCCACGCAGCGCAGGATGGTAATCATCGAAGTCCAACGCGTGGCTGACATAGCCATAGCGCAGTGCGCGGTTCTCGCTGCCGTTCGGCGGAAACGTCTTACCGATCGCTGCCAGACCGGCATCGCTCAACGCCCCGCGGGCAATCGGCAGCGCGCAGGCGAAGTAATCTTTCACGCCGCGGCGAGCGGCTGACAGGGCGTTTTCATCCGGCTGGCTGTTCAATATCAGATGGGCGAATTGGGCGGTTATCGGTAATGACAAGGCGTTAACACCTGAATTTATATACGGTTATGCACGAGTGCGGGGTGAAAGGTATTGTGTGGCGATTTTCGTTGTCCCGAAAGAACGAACGGCGCTTCCATATCTCTGAATGGAATATAACGACGGCACTGCGCCGCCGTCAGAGCTGCTGGCAGGCGCGGCAGGCTGCGCCTTAGCTATTTTTGTGCAAAGCAAAGCTGAATTTGCTCTAGCACGATAGAGGACTCAGGTCGAGAAAAGGCGAACGCTCATGATGTCGATAAATGCCCTGAGACGCGGTGTAAGATGTTTGCTTGAAGGCCAGAGAATTTTGAGACTGCCACTGTGTCGGCAGTGGTCGCCAAGCACCGGTTGGAGCCGCCGTCGCTCCAGCGCCTCTCGCACCGCGAAATCTGGCAAGCAGGCGATGCCCAGGCCCTGTTCCGCCAGGTAAATCAGCGTGTCGACGGTGTTGCATACCGTGCGCTTGCCCAGGCCTTCGTCGAGCAGTTTATCTCCGCCCGCCACCGGCCAGGTCTCGATTTTGCCGGTGGTGGGGAATCTGTATAACAGGCAGGCGTGATCGCGCAGTTCTGCCGGCTGGCGGGGTATTCCCGCTCGGCGCAGATACTCTGGCGCCGCCACCAGCTGTAGGTGAAACGTGCCCAGTTGGCGGCTCATTAAGCGAGAATCCTCGGTATCGCCCACGCGGATCACCGCATCGAACCCTTCTTCGATCACCGCGACCCGCCGATCGGAAAAATCGGTTTCCAGCTCAATCTCCGGGTAACGCCGGACAAATTCCGCCAGCACCGGATTCAGCAGGCCGCCCACCAGCGGCAAACTGACACGCAGCTTGCCGCGCGGCGCGCTGTGCGTATCGCTGATTTCCCGTTCCGCCGCCGCCAATTCCCCGAGAATGCGCTGGCAGCGGTGCAGAAACAGCCGGCCTTCGGCGGTCAGCGTCATGCTGCGCGTGCTGCGGTGGAACAGACGCGCGCCCAGCCGATTTTCCAGGCGGGCGATGCTTTTCCCCACTGCGGAAGCGGAAATGCCGAGCACGCGCCCGGCCTCTACGAAACTCAGCGTCTCTGCGGCCTGCACAAAGACGTTCACCCCAGACAGATTATCCATTGCTTGCCCCATTGCGGACTTGAGTGTCCGCTATGAAAGGAAATCTAGCCTGTTTTTTCGTTAATCGCCACGCTCTATGCTCGGTGGCGACAGCATGGGCTGACTACCTGGGGTAATAAAGATGAATGAATACGGATCCTCTGCCAACGCGATTGACGGCGCGATTGAGCAAGCCTTGCGCGAAAAACGATTGGTTGGCGCGGTCGTTTTGGTGGCGCAGGGCGGTGAGATCGTTTATCGCCGCGCGGCGGGCATGGCAGATCGCGAAGCGGGCAAGCCGATGGCGCTCAATACGCTGTTTCGTCTGGCTTCGGTATCCAAACCGATCGTGTCCACGGCGGCGCTGGCATTGATGGCGCAAGGCGCCATGCGGTTAGACGATCCGATCACCCGTTGGCTGCCGAATTTTCGCCCGCGGCTGGCGGATGGCACCGCTCCGTTGATGACGCTACGGCATCTCATGACCCACACCGCCGGACTAAGCTACCGCTTTTTCCAGCCGGAAGGGGGATTCTATGCCCAGCTGGGCGTCTCCGACGGCATGGATGAAGCGTCTGTCAGCCTGCAGGAGAACGTGCGGCGTATTGCCTGCGCCCCTTTGCTGGCTGCGCCCGGCGCGGCGTGGCGCTATTCCATCGCCACCGATGTCCTGGGCGCGGCGATCGAACAGGCGAGCGGCCTGCCGCTGGCGCAGGCAGTAAAAAAATGGGTGACCGGGCCGCTGGCGATGACGGATACCGATTTCCTTGCGGTGGACGCCGCGCGCCTGGCGGCCGCTTACGCCGACCATCCCGGCGAGCCGCGCCGTTTGCGCCAACCGGATCGTTTACCGTTCATCGATGGCAGCGCCGGTTTTCATCTGTCGCCGGCGCGAGCGTTGGATCCGTTGGCTTACGCCTCAGGCGGCGCCGGCATGGTCGGCTCGGCGGAGGATTTCCTGCGCCTGCTGGAAACGTTGCGCCAGGGGGGCGGGCAGGTGCTGCCGGCCGAATGGGTGATGGCGCTGACCACCAACCAAATCGGCGATCTGCCGATGCCGTTTTGGCCGGGGCGTGGTTTCGGCCTCGGCATTACCGTACTGAAAGACCCCATCGCCGCGCAAACGCCGGAGTCCGTTGGCAGCTGGCGAATGGGCGGCACCTATGGCCACTCGTGGTTCGTCGATCCCGCCCGGCAACTGAGCGTGGTGGCGTTTACCAACACGGCGCTGGAGGGCATGTCCGGCGCCTTTGTCGGCGAGATTTGTCAGGCGGTCTATGCCGCGACGGGAGCGATGCAATGCGCCTGATGCCACCGATTTTCTTCATCGCGCTGGGGCTGTTCGGCGTCTACTGCATCGAGTTCGGCGTGGTGGGCATTTTGCCGCAGATCATCGCACGGTATGGCATCTCCACGGCGCAGGCCGGCTGGCTGGTTGGGATTTTCGCCCTGACCATCGCGCTGCTCGGGCCGCTGTTGGTGCTGCTGGCGTCGCGTTTCAATCGCAAACGCATGTTGTTGATCGCGTTGGCCGTGTTTGCGGCGGCCAGCGCGCTGGCCGCTCAGGCGGACAGCTTTGCCATGCTGATGCTGCTGCGCATTGTGCCGGCGTTGTTTCATCCGATCTATTTTTCACTGGCCATGGTGGCGGCCGCGGCGCTTTATCCGCCGCATCTGGCCACCAAAGCAACCGCCTATGCGTTCATCGGCACCAGCATGGGCATGGTGTTGGGGATACCATTGACGCAATGGATCGCCGGGCAGTTCAGCTATGAGGCGTCGTTCCGATTTTGCGCGCTGGTAAACCTTCTGGCGGCGTTGGGATTGCTGTGGCGCTTGCCTGATGCGGCCGTGCAGCGCCTCAGCTATGGCAAACAGCTGGCAATCCTGCGCAGCGGCACGCTGTGGTTGAATATCATTACCTGCGTGCTGATCTTTGCCGCGATGTTCGCCGTCTACGCTTATGCGGCCGAGTATCTCAGCCGTGAAGCCGGCATTGGCGCCGCCGCCATCGGCTTTCTTCTGGTGGTGTTCGGTGTGGGCGGCGTCGCGGGCAACCTGTTGGCCGGCAAGGGGTTGAGCCGCCATCGTGCAGTGACGGTGCTGCTGCACCCGCTAGCCTTGATAGTGGCTTATGCGCTGCTGTATCGCTACGGCAGCGCGAATATCGGTTCGATGACGGTGCTTTGTCTGTATTGGGGAGCGGTGCACACCAGCGGTTTGATCGTGACGCAGGTCTGGTTGACATCCGAAGCGCCGCAGGCGCCAGCGTTCGCCACCGGGCTGTATATCGCCTTTATCAATCTGGGGGTGGCGGTGGGGGCGCTGACGGGCGGCTGGTTTATCGCCGCGTGGGGGCTACAGGGCAGCCTGCTGTGTGGGGCCATGTTTGCCGCACTGGCGGCGATCGCGATTGCCGCCAGGCTGCGGTTGCAACGGCAGGCTACCGCTGCGTTGCGTCAATCATCGCCATCACCTGCCGGAACATCGCGCTTTCCGCATCGGCCAGTTCGTTGACCAGCGTAAAGTGATTGCAGTGGCGATCGGCCAGCAATTGAACGTCGAGGCCGCGCGCCAGGCAGGCGTCATAATAGGCCTGCGTCTGGTTTTTGAACCCTTGCGTTTCGCGTTGGCCGACGTCGAGCAGGATCTGCGGCGCATGGTCTTTCTCCGGCAGCAGAAACAGCGGGCTGAGGGTTTGCGCCTGTTCGGGTGTCAGATGCAGCCAGTCGTTGATGTAGATATCGCACAGCGGGCGCAAATCGTAGAGGCCGCTCAGCGCCAGCGCGCCTTTGATCGCGTCGGGCGGCAGGCGATAGCGTTGTTGCCAGCCGTCGGCGATCAGCATGCCGCACAGGTGGCCGCCGGCCGAACTGCCGCTGACGAAAATGCGCGCCGGATCGATGCCGAAAGGCGCCCCGTGATGATAAAGCCAGGCGACGGCGCTGCGCACCTCGTGCACGATCTCCGCCAGCGTCGCTTCTGGCGCCAGCGTGTATTCCAGCGTGGCGACGGCCACGCCGCGCTGGGCAAACGCGGCGGCCATCGAACAGGCTTCCTCTTTGCGCTGTGAATGCCAGTAGCCGCCATGAATAAAGATCAGCAGCGGGGCGGGCTGCGTGCAGGCCGGGAACAGATCGAGGCGCTCGGCGGCGCTCATGCCGTAACGCAGATCGTAAATGCCGGGCGTCTGTGCCTTGGCGCGCTGGGCCAGCGCGGCGTATTCCGCCATGCAGGCGTCAAAATCCTCCACCGACGCGCGGGCGTTGTATTGCACCGCTCTGGCGGCGGTATCGTCGAACATCAGGTCGATTTTCATAACTTCTCCTTGTTGGTGACGCTCGATTATCCACCTAATGCTTTTTTAATGTTTGATGCGGAATGCGCCGCCGACGGGCGTTCTTTTTTGCTTCTTTTTGCGGTATATTGCTGTTTTATGCGTTCTACTGCGGAAATGACCCCATGCACAAAGCGGCACGACAGCGCCATTTACTGGATTTGCTCAGCGAACGCGGGCAGGCGGCGGTGGCGGAATTGGCCACCGCCATCGGTGTTTCGGTCGATACCGTGCGCCGCGACTTGGCCGATCTCGAGCGGCAAGGGTTGGCGCAGAAACATCACGGCGGTGCGATAGCGCTCGAACCCTCCGGCATGCCGCGCCAGGCGCGCGCTGCGCTGTTGCCGCAGGTCAAGCAGCGGCTTGGCCGCGCGGTGGCCGCGCAGATCCCGCCCGGCAGCACCCTGATGCTGGATGCGGGCAGTACGCTGTTGGCGGTGGCGCAGGCGTTGCGCGGCCCGGCGACGGTGATCACCGCTTCGCTGGATATCGCGCAGTGCCTGAGCGACAGGCCGGAGATCAACCTGATCTTGCTCGGCGGCCAGTGGGATGCGCGCCAGCGGCTGTTCGCCGGCAGCGCCACGCTGGCGTTGCTGGCGCGCTACCGTGCGGATATCGCCTTGCTGGGCGCCTGCGCGGTGCATCCTCAGCTGGGACTGAGCGCCGGCGAAGAGGCCGATGCAGAGGTCAAACGCGCCATGCTGGCTAACAGCGGCGAGCGCTGGCTGGTGGCCGACCATATGAAACTGGACCGCTGCGAACCGCATCTCGTTGCGGATCTGGCGCAGATCCAACGCCTGTTTACCGATCGCCCGTGGGACAACCTGGACGAACAATCATTGATTGAACTTTGTGTCGTCGCCGACGACCGCTAGAGGAGAACACTGATGAACGATACCGCTCGACCGTTGCAGGTGGCGCTGATTGGCTATGGCTTTGTCGGCAAGGCGTTTCACGCGCCGCTGATTAACGCGGTGCCGGGGTTGGAACTGAGCGTGGTGGCTTCGCGCGATGCCGCCAAGGTACATGCCGATCTGCCGCACGCGCAGGTGATCGCCGATCCGCTGGAGGCCATCCGCCGGCCGGAGGTGGATTTGGTGGTGATCGCATCGCCGAACGACACCCATGCGCCGCTGGCGCTGGCCGCACTGGAGGCGGGCAAGCACGTGGTGGTGGATAAGCCGTTTACGCTGGATTTGGCGCAGGCGCGCGCGCTGATTGCCGCGGCGGAGAAGCACGGCCGCCTGCTGTCGGTGTTCCAGAACCGTCGCTGGGACAGCGATTTCCTGGGGGTGAAACAGGTGATCGAGCAGGGGCTGATCGGTAAGGTGACGCACTTTGAGTCCCATATCGACCGCTATCGCCCTGAAGTACGGGTGCGCTGGCGTGAACAAAACCTCCCAGGCAGCGGGCTGTGGTTCGATCTGGGGCCGCACATGGTCGATCAGGCGCTGCAGCTGTTCGGTTTGCCGCACAGCGTGCAGGCCAACATCGCTACGTTGCGCCCCAACGCGCAGATTAACGACTGGGCCCACGTGGTGCTGAACTATCCGACGCACCGCGTGATCCTGCACGGCAGCATGCTGGTGGCGGGCGGCGTCTCACGCTTTACCGTGCACGGCGAGAAAGGCAGCGTGGTCAAAGCGCGCGCCGACGGGCAGGAGAGCCAGCTGCTGGCCGGCGTGACGCCGGGTTCGGCGGAGTGGGGCAAAGACGAAGACGCGATGAGCCTGTTTATCGGTACGGAGCCGATGCGCACGCTGCCGACGCCGGATGGCGATCAGCGCCAGTATTACTTCCAGGTGCGCGATGCGTTGCGCGGCGCAGGCGCCAACCCGGTTACCGCAGCGCAGGCGTTGGCGGTGATGGCGGTGCTGGAAGCGGCCACCCTGGCGGCGGAAACCGGTGTGACTCAGACGTTGCCGCTCACCGAGGCGGAAATCGCCGCCTGGTAACGGCTCGCGTCAGATAAGGCGTCAGGCGCATGGATACAGTGCATGCCATGCGTCTTCCGCCATGCTAACCCCTGACATAGGCTTACCCGCAGTCTATGTCAGGAGTGTTCATCATGTTATCCCACCCTTCGCCGCAAGGCGTCCGCGGCATACTGGCCGCTCTTTCTCTGAGCATGCTGCTGTCATCGCTTGGCATCAGCATTGCCAACGTCGGGCTGCCGGCGCTCGCCACTGCGTTCCATGCCTCGTTCCAGGCGGTGCAGTGGGTGTTGCTCTGCTATTTGCTGGCCGTCACCACTTGCATTATCGGCATCGGCCGTTTGGGGGATAGCCTCAATCGTCGCCGCCTGCTGCTGGCGGGCATTGCGCTGTTTACCGCCGCTTCGCTGGCTTGCGCGCTGGCTCCGCAACTGTGGCTGTTGCTGGCGGCGCGCCTGGCGCAGGGGCTGGGGGGCGCAGTCATGATGTCGATCGCCATGGCGCTGGCGGGCGAGGTTCTGGGGAAGGAAAAAATCGGCCGCGCGATGGGGCTGCTCGGCACTATGTCAGCCGTGGGCACCGCGCTGGGGCCGTCGTTGGGCGGCGCGCTGATCGCCGGTTTCGGCTGGCGGGCGATGTTCCTGATCAACCTGCCGCTGGGGCTGCTGGCGCTGTGGCTTGCCTGGCGATACTTACCGAATGGGCCGCGCGCGGCAACGCGCGCGGAACCGTTCGATCGCGCCGGCACGTTGCTGCTGGGCGGCGCATTGCTCTGCTATTCGCTGGCGATGACCCTCGGGCGCGGCGACTTCGGCGCGCTTAACCTGGCGTTGATGTTGGGGGCGCTGTTGGCGGGGGCACTGTTTATCCGCGTGGAACGCCGCGCCGCATCGCCGCTGCTTGCGCCGTCGATGTTCCGCCATCCGGCCCTGACGGCGGGGCTGGCGTCCAGTGCGCTGGTGATGACGGTGATGACCGCCACGCTGGTGGTCGGGCCGTTCTATCTGTCGCGGGCGCTGGGCTTAAGCGCCGCGCAGGTCGGGCTGGTGATGTCGGCGGGACCGGCGGTGGCGATCCTGACCGGCATACCGGCCGGCTATCTGGTGGATCGCTTCGGATCGCAGCGCATCGCCCAGTTTGGGCTGACGGCGGTGGCCGCAGGCGCGGCGTTGCTGTCACTGTTTAACCGTTGGGGCGTGCTCGGCTATATCGCCCCCATCGCGCTGTTGACCGCCGGCTATGCGCTGTTTCAGGTGGCCAACAACACCATGCTGATGAAGGATCTGTTTCCTGAACGGCGCGGGCTGATCGCCGGCATGGTGAACCTGTCGCGCAATCTGGGGGCGATCACCGGCGCGTCGGCGATGGGGGCGCTGTTTTATCTGGCTTCGCAGCAGGTTGCGGGCACTGCGGCCGCCGCGGCTTACGGCATGCGGGTGACCTACGGCGTGGCGGCGCTGTTGGCATTGGCGGCGTTGCTCATCGCCTTCGGCGGTCGCCGCCTGATGCTGCGTTACGGCGCGCGCTGAACCGCGTAGCGTTCTTGCACGAAACCGTTGTCCGATGAAGTGACGGCAAGCAGGCGCAGGCGCTGCTCTTGGCCATCGGCGCCGAATAAGGGGATACCGCCGCCCAACAGCAGCGGCACGCGCGTAATCGTCAGTTCGTCGATCAAGCCGGCCTGCAGGAAGCGCTGCACGGTCTGGCCGCCGTCGATATACAGGTGACGGCAGCCTTGCTCGGCCAACTGCGCCACGATGGCCGCCGGTTCGCCATTCATCCAGCGAACGTGGCCCGTTGCGTGCGGCGCGGGCGGCTGCGTCGACAGCACCACCACCGGCAGTGCGCCATAGGGCCACTCGGGAAAGGCGCGGACTTTATCATAGGTATGGCGGCCCATCACCAGCGCGTCGATGTCGGCGACAAACGCTTCAAAACTCAACCCATTGAGCAGCGAAACCGCATATTCGGGCCGCAGCAGCCAGTCGATGTCGCCATCCGGTCCGGCAATGAATCCGTCTACGCTGGTGGCGATGTAAACCGAGCATTTCATCAGGCGAGATCTCCCCGATAAACCACATGCACCTTGTTGCCGTCGGGATCGCGCAGGTAAGCGCCGAAATAGCCTTTGCCGTAGTGCGCGCGCTCGCCGGGCTCGCCTTCACTGCTGCCGCCCGCCAGCAGACCGGCGGCGTAGGCGCGTTTAACCGCCAGCTCGTCGGCGGCGAGGAAGGCCAGCATGCTGCCGTTGCCGGCGCTGGCGGGCTGTCTGTCGAAAGGTTGGTAGGCGTAAAAACGCGGCAGCGTTTGGCCTGGCATCACCCAGCAGCGGGCGGCGGGGCCGCCGTCCGGCGTCACTTCCCGCCGTTGTAAGCCCAATGGCAACAGAATGGCGTCGTAGAACGCGGCGGCGGCATCCAGATCGCTGACGCCGACGGTAATATGGCTGAACATGGCGCGTTTCCTTCCCCAAGAGAGAATAATGAACGCCTAAAACAGTAGCAGCGATATCGCAGGATGGACAGACCGCCGTGGAGGATTCGGATTAGGGACGCGCGCAGGTGTAGCGCGCTTCACGGTTTGCGGGGCAGGCCGCCGTTCAATTGCTCTCGACGCGCGGATTGGCGTGGGTCGGCTGGCTGGGATAATCCACCTGATGCTTGTGCAGATAATCGCGGATCAGCTGACGCACCACCTGAGAAGGGGTGACGTCCTGCTGCAGGCACAGCTCTTCCAGAGCTTTCTTCTTGTCCGGGTCAATCAGCACCGTTAGCCGCGCCGTTTTCTTTTCCATCAGGATCCTCCAGAGAATGATGACTGAATGATAATACCATGTGGACGAAGCGGCCAGCCAGACCGCGTCGCCGCTCGTTCTTAGCGAAAATGCAGCCGTTCTATTTTGCGTGACAGGTAGCCGAGTTCGCAGTTGAACAGCTCGCCGCTGCCGGCGGCCAGCGTGCGCAGCGTGCTGAGCGGCAACGTCACCTGCGCCGGCGTGGCGTAAATGATCACGTTGCCGCTGGGGGCGACGCAAAATAATACGGTGCCGAATATCCGGTGCAGGCTGTGGTACAGCAGGCTGTTTTCATCGGGCAGATCGTGGTAATTGAGCACCAGCCAGCCCCCGTCGTTCAGCCGCGCGGCGCAGTTTTCCAGGAATGTCTGGGTGCCTTGCTGCGGATCCATGGCGAACGCCGAATAGAGATCGGAGAAAATCAGGTCGTAACGCGTCTCGGCGGGCGGGCGCACAAAGTCCATGGCGTCGGCGGTACGCAGGCTGATGGTGTCGGTGGCCGGCAGCGTAAAATAGCGGCGCGCGACGGCGATCACCGCGGCGCGCAGTTCAACCACGTCCAGACGCATGGCCGGATCGAGCGCGTGCAGCGCACGCAGCAAGCTGCCGCCGCCTAACCCCAAGATCAGCGCCGAGGTCGGCGGCTGCCAGGCCACCGCCATCAGCATCGCTTTGATGTAGTTGTGGATCGGCTGCGCGGGGTTGCTGAGGCTCATCTTGCTTTGCTCGCAGATGCCGTCAAACCGCAGCGTGCGGTAGTCCTTGTGATCGGAAACGATGATTTCGCCCCAGGCGTCGGTTTCGCGAGCGATCACCTGGCCGCGCGGGGAGAAATCGAGGGTTCTGAGTAAGCTGTCAACCAGAGACATGGTATTCGCAGGTTTCCTTTGGCAAGCGGCCTATTTACGGGCGCACATGAAATCGGCGGTGCAAATGCGCCGGCCATCGATGCTGGCGCGGCCGGTGAAGCGGGCGATCGCGCCTCGCCGGCGTACAAAGGCGACCTCCATCAACACCTGGTCGCCGGGACGGGCGGCGCGATAAAACCGCGCCCGCTGAATGGAAGCGAAGTAGTAATGTTCTCCTTCATTCAACGCCCCGAGATAATAATGCGCCAGCAGCCCGGTGCTTTGCGCCAGCGCTTCCACCAACAGCACGCCGGGAAAACCGGCGAAGTGCGCATGGCCGCTCCAGAACGTCGGCTCATTGGCGGTGATGTTCTTGATGGCGCTCAGCCGGCCTTCGGCAATGCAGGTGCCGGCGGGCAGCACGCGATCGACCAACAGGCAGGGATAACGATGAGGCAGAATCGCCTGAATATCGTTGAATTGCAGGGGGTGACCGTTTAATGGCATGGAAGTGCGTGATCCTGTCTGCGGCGAATCCGGTGCGGTGGCCGGCGTTCGGTCCATAATGAGTGTAATGACATTATAATAAAATTATCATCAGATGTGCCAGATGAAAGACATGACGGCGGTGACGGTTGGGGAACAGCGAAGGAGGGGAAGACACCCGATCCTGGCGATCGGGCGTGGTGGCGCGTTTAGTGCTTGGAGCGGGTCACCTTGTCCAAATAACCCATCACGAAGGCGGAGAGCACGAAGGTGAGGTGGATGATCACATACCACATCAGCTTGTTGTCGGGTACGTTCTTGGCGTCCATAAACACCCGCAGCAGGTGAATGGAGGAGATGGCGACGATAGATGCGGCGACCTTGTTTTTCAGCGAGGTGGCGTCCATTTTGCCCAGCCAGCTGAGTTTCTCTTTCCCTTCGGTGATATCCAATTGCGAGACGAAGTTTTCATAGCCGGAGAACATCACCATTACCAACAGGCCGCCGACCAGCGCCATGTCGATCAGCGACAGCAAGGTCAACACCAGATCGGCTTCGGTAACGGCAAAAATATTTGGCAGGACGTGGAGAATTTCCTGAAAAAACTTGATCGACAGGGCGACCAGAGTGAGCGAAAGGCCGAAATAAACCGGCGCGAGCAGCCAGCGGGAGGCGTACATCGCGTTTTCTAGCAAGCGTTCCATCATAAAATTGTTTTAAATGCGTAGCAAAAAGCGCGCTCAGTATAGCGCAAGAGGCCTGGGTGAAATCAACCGCTTGCGCCAGCAGAGGGCGCTATCAGGCCACTACGCGCGCCGTTTTGCGCCCGCTGCGGATCCACAGCGCCACGGCCCCCGCCGCCGTCGCCAGCGCCACGACGCCCGGCCAGCCCGCGCTTGCCAGAATGCGGCTGCCGAGGGCGGCGCCGGTCGCCATACCGATGAACACGCCGGTGAACAAGAGGGCGTTCAATCGGCTGCGGGCTGCCGGATCGAGACCGTAAACGATGGTTTGGTGCGCGATCAGCGTAGCCTGGATGCCCAGGTCGAATCCGACGGCGCTCAGCGCAATCAGCGCCAGTTGCGCCGGGAGCGGCAACAGCGGCAGCAGAAACATCAAGGCGAAGGAGGCCAGAACCAGTCCCGCGCCGATACGGGTCACGACGTCAGGGCCGTGCCGATCGGCCAGACTGCCCGCCAACGGCGCCGCCAGCGCACCCGCCGCCCCCGCCAGGCCAAACGCGCCGGCGGCCGCGCTGCCGATCTGGTAGCGCTCCGCCAGCATCAACGCCAGCGTTGACCAGAAAGCGCTGAAGCCCAATGACAGAAAGCCTTGCGCCAGCGTTGCGCGCCGTAGCGCGGGATACTCGGCCCACAGATGTCCCAGCGAGCGCAGCAGCGCGGGGTAACTCAGCGCGTTATGAGGGCGAAGACGCGGCAACATGCGCCAGATCGCCAGCGTGATCGACAAAACGCCCAGCGCCGCGAGTGCGTAGACGCTGCGCCAGCCGGCGTACTCGGCGATCGCGCCGCTGAACACCCGCGACAGCAAAATGCCGGCCAATAGCCCGGTCATCACTGCGCCGACGGTTTTGCCGCGGCTGGCCTCCGGCGCCAGCGTGGCGGCGGCGGGGATAATGTCCTGCGCGACGGTGGCGGTCAGGCCTATCGCCAGGCTGCTGAGCAACAACAGCGGGAACGAGGCAGCAAAAGCACAGAGTAACAGCGTCAGCGTCAGCAGCGCGCCTTTTACCAGAATGATCCGCCGGCGATCGTACCGGTCGCCGAGCGGCGCCAACAGTAAAATGCCCAGCGCATAGCCTAACTGGGTCAGCGTCGGCACCATGCCGGCATCGGCGACGCCGGCGTGGAAATCGGCGCCCATCATGCCAAGCATGGGCTGGCTGTAATAGATTGACGCGACGCTGAGGCCGGCGCCGGCGGCCAGCAGAAATACGACGTTGGCGGACGGTGCACCGTGGGTGGTGGCGGTGTTCATGGCAAAAATTCCTGCAAAGTGAATGTGCGGTCATTTTTACCGCTTGCTTCATGCCGCTGTAGCCCCCTCGCAGGTAAAACTGTTATACACTCAACGTATGAATAAAATTAACTTACCTAACGGCGACCGCATAACTTTGCTGCATACGCTGGTGCGCATCGTCGAAAGCGGCAGCCTGTCGGCGGCGGCGCAGCAGCTGGGCACTTCGCAGCCGACGATCAGCCGGCGTCTGCAGGCATTGGAACAGCTGCTGGGCGCCAAACTGATCCAGCGGACCACCCACGCCCTCAAACTGACCGACGACGGCGAGCGCTGTTACCGCCAGGCGCGGGGGCTGATTGAACAATGGCAAAGCCTGGAAGAAGGGCTTGGCGGCGCGCGCGACGAACCGGTCGGCGTGTTGCGCGTACGGGCGCCGCACGCATTCGGCCAGGATCAGCTGATCGGTCCGTTGGGCGAGTATTTGCGGCGCTACCCGCAAACTTACGTTGAGTGGACGCTGAACGATCATTCTCCGGACTTTATTCCCGAGGGGGTGGATTGCGCCATTCACGTCGGTGCGGTGACCGAACCGTCGGTCGTGGCGGTGTTGCTGGCGGAGGTGCCGCGCAGCACGGTGGCGTCACCGGCGCTGTTGGCTGAACGACCGGCGATCGTCGATCTCGACGATTTGGCCTCATTGCCGTGGCTGGCGGTAAACAGTTTTTATCGTAATGAGGTCGTCTTGACCCACGCGACCAGCGGTGAACAGCGGCGTTTCGACATCGCGCCGAGGTTGAGCACCGACAGCCTTTATGCGGCGCGCAAGGCGGCGCTGGAAGGGCTGGGCGTCGCGATCGTGTCGTCTTGGGTGGTGAAAGAAGAATTGGCGCAAGGCGCTCTGCAGACGCTGTTACCCCTGTGGCGAGCTGAGCCACTGCCTATTTACCTGTTGTATCCCTACGCCAGCTATTATCCCGCGCGTTTACGCAAATTCATGGAAATGATGAAAGAAACAATGCCGCGCATTCTCGGCGCGCAGCCGCCGACGGGGCGCTGACGGCCTTCAGTGTCTGGCTTTTTTACCGTCGCTGTGGCCGAGAGAACGATCGGGGAAGCTGTGATCGCGCAGCCGCTGCTTTAACTGCGCCGCATCGGGGAAGCCGCCGTCAATCTTGCGATCCCAAATCATCACGCCATCGACGCTGATTTGGTAGACCCCGCCGGTGCCCGGCATCAGGGTGACGGAGGCGAGATCGTCGCCGAAGGTGTTCAGCAGCTCTTGCGCCATCCAGCCGGCGCGCAGCAACCAGTTGCATTGTGAACAGTAGTGAATCGTAACGGCGGGTGCGTTTTTCATCGTTGATCGACCGGTTAGTGGTGACGGCTTGCAATCAGCCTGCTGGCTCGCAAGCGATGGTGGCTGTGTATCGCCAAATAGTCAAGCGCCTGCTGCGGCCAGAGCGACAAGGGGAGCCGAGTGTGCATCACGGCCGCTTGCTTCCGGCAAACCATTCAACCCCGCGCAGCATGCCCGCCCAATAAAACCGGGGTAAAAACCAGGCTTTCAGCCACCAGGCCATACGGCTGGGCTGGGTTGCGTCGAGCAGTGGAAACGTGGGCAGCAATTTACCGTCATAGCCAAACTCCGCCAGCACAACTTTGCCTTTCTCGACCGTCAATGGACAGGAACCATAACCATCATAATGGGCTGTGAGAGGCGTGCCATGAATACGTGCCGCGACGTTTTCCGCCACCACTACCACCTGCTTTCGCGCTGCCGCCAGGGTTTTGGCGTTTGGCGTTGAGCAACAGTCGCCTACCGCAAAAATATCCGGCCAATGCTTATGTTGCAGCGTCAATTTATCCACATCGCACCAGCCGGCGCCATCCGCGAGTCCGCTTTGCGAAATAAACGCCGGGGCTGATTGAGGCGGCACCACGTGAAGCATATCGAAGGGCAGGGTTAACTCGCGTTTTTCCTCTTCATTTGTCTCCACGGCAAATATCGCTTGCCGATTTTCGCCATCTATACGGATTAAATTATGATTGAAGTTGACCTGTGCACGGTATTTTTCCAAATAACCGCTCAGCGGGGGGACAAATTGCGGAATGCCGAAAACCGCCGTGCCCGCAAGGCAGAAATTGACGTTAATATTATTCAGAACGCCTTGCCGCCGCCAATGGTCGCATGAAAGATATAAGGCTTTTTGCGGCGCGCCGGCGCATTTTATGGGAAGCGTGGGTTGGGAAAATATCGCCTTGCCGCCTTGCATCTCCCGGACCAGTTGCCAGGTGTATTCTGCAAGATCAAAACGATAATTAGAGGTGACGCCGTTAAATCCTAACGTCTCTTCAAGGCCCTCTATTTTATCCCAACGTAAAACAAGGCCGCAGGCAACAATAAGGAAATCATAGCTTACGCGTTTACCCTGACGGGTCTCGATATATTTTTCATTGGGATCAACCCTGACAACGCTGTCCTGGAGCCATGAGACGCCAGAAGGAATAACATCGCGCATGGCGCGCTGCGTTTTATTGATATCAAAGAGCCCGCCGCCCACCAGGGTCCATGCCGGCTGGTAATAATGACAGTCATTGGGTTCAACGACAGTTATATCCGCATCTTTAACTCGCTTCCTTAAGCTTGCGATGACGCCGATGCCAGATGAACCACCGCCAATAACAACAACTTTCTTCAGGGTGTTTATTTTTTCTGGTTTCATGCAGGTCTCCTTTCATAAGAAAGTAGGGGGTTGTGGCTCAGATTTAAAGATAATTTATAGAACTTATGGTTATATTAAAAATTGCATATTCGATTTGGATATATGTAATAGCTAAATGTAATAAGTTATTTGACAATCAACGAAAACTGATCGTTAATAAATGCCATAAATATCGAAAGGGAATTAATGCATTGGATTTTTTCCATTTTACTTTTTATACCCTGACGCTGTTGGTGATAACCGGGGGAATAGTCGGATTTCTCCTGGCTCTGACCGGGGGAGGCGGATCCATCGTCTGCGTTCCCTTGTTGCTGTATATGGTGAAAATCCCGGATACGCACTTGGTTATAGGCACCAGTGCCATGTCCGTTGCCATTAGCGCGCTGATCAATCTTTTTGTTCATGCCGCCAAAGGAAACGTCCGGTGGCGGACCGGCGTTACCGTTTCGCTGGTGGCGGTGGTGGGAACGCTGGCGGGCTCTCAGGTGGGAAAAATGACGGACGGGCACCATTTAACCCTGCCTTTCTCTCTGCTGATGCTGGTTGTCGCCGGATTGACGCTGAAAAGAAATCATCGGGCAGGCAACGGATTACCGTCCTCCCATCCGACATTTCATCCCGCCATCGTGTGGCCCAGCGTGCTGGCGCTGGGCGCGGTGGCCGGTTTTTTGGGCATCGGCGGCGGATTTTTGGTGGTGCCGGCGCTGCTCTGGTTCTTCCGCTTTTCGCTGGTTGAAGCGGTGGCGACCTCACTGGTCGTGGTTTCCGCCATGGGATTATCGACAAGCGCAAGCTATGCCATGTCCGGCAAGGTGTCGCTGGTCATTACCTGCTGGCTCATCGTCGGCGGTGTTCTGGGGGGCGTCGTGGGGGTGGCGCTCACCGAGCGCCTGAAAAAACGCGAGGACATTATCCGTGTGCTCTATGCCGGCATGTTGTTGGTGCTGGCCCTTTATATGCTTTTTAAAAGCCTATAAAACAAAAGGAAAAAATATGCACATCCGTACTTACCATCATCAGCTCTCCTTTTCGGGGGCGCCCGCAGCGAATGATTTCGCCATCCTGCATCAACAAGGCTATCGGTTTATCGTCAACAATCGGCCAGATGAAGAGCCGGGCGAGTACCTTAACCATCAACAAGAAAAAGCATTGGCTGAGCAATGGGGAATGGGCTACGTCTATCTGCCTTACACATTCGACACGCTGACCTGGGAGACCGTTTATATCTTCCATTACCTGTTGCGGCGGGGTGAGAAGACCCTGGCGCATTGCAGGAGCGGAGCGCGTTCTGCCTGCCTTTCCCTGCTGTATGCGCTGCGCGAAGGCCAGATAGACGAAGCGCAATTCCGCAGCCAGTGCGCAGAGTATGGCGCCGATGCCGATAAGGCGCTGGGCTGGTATGGCCGGCATCAGGCCGTTCAGCCTCACGCGGAAGTGCACGCGTTTTATGAGCCGGAAAGCGGCAGCCTGCAGTATGTCGTCGCCGATCCCGCAGCGCGTCGCTGCGCCATCATCGACCCGGTGCTGGATTTTGATCGCCGATCGGGCACGGTCTCGCATCAGCAGGCCCGCACCATTTTAAGCTTTATCCAGCAGCAAGGATGGGGAGTGGCCTGGGTGCTGGATACGCACCCGCATGCCGACCATTTTTCTGCCGCCACCTGGCTGGCGCAGAAAACCGGCGCCCTCACCGGCATAGGCGAAAAAATTACCGCCGTGCAGGGGCTGTGGCAAGACATCTATAATTTGAAAGAATTGCCTCCTGCCGAGACCCTGTGGGATGCGCTGTTTGCGGATGGGGACGTCTTTTTTATCGGCAACCTGCGTGCTGAAGTCTTGCTGTCTCCTGGCCACACCCTGGCGTCCGTCACTTATCACATCGCCGATGCGGCGTTTATTCACGATACGTTTTTCATGCCGGACAGCGGCACCGCAAGGGCCGATTTTCCCGGCGGAAATGCGGAAGCCCTGTGGGATTCGTTGCAGCGGATCTTGAGCCTGCCAGCGGATACCCGCCTGTTTACCGGCCATGATTATCGCCCGGCGGGGCGTGAGGCCCGCTGGGAAAGCACCGTGCGAGAGCAGCGCGAGAACAACCCCTGGGTGGCCAACATGGATAAAGCCCAATTTATCACGCAAAGAAAGCAGCGAGACGCCACGTTGCCGCATCCGGAATTGATGCTGATGGCGCTGCAGGTCAATATTCGCGGCGGCGTTCTGCCAGATTGCGAAGATGATGGGCGGCATTACCTCAAAATCCCTGTTAATCGCTTCAAGGGGTAAATCAAGCCGTGGAGGCGCGATCGTTCACGGCTGCCAACCTCAAGGCGATCGCGCCGTCTGTTAATGGTTTTTTATGAAATAAGCAGACTGATTCATATTTAATTATTTGTTTTTACACAAAACAGGTGGCACTTGCCCTCACCGAATACAGTCACTACATTAACAACTGTACTTCCCACTCTGCTAAGGAAAACACCATGAAAGCTGCCGTAGTGACGAAAAACCATACCGTAGACATTCAGGATAAAGTGCTGCGCCCGCTGAAGCACGGCGAAGCGGTGTTGAAAATGGAGTGTTGCGGGGTGTGCCACACCGATTTGCACGTGAAAAATGGCGATTTCGGTGAGGTGCCGGGCATTACGTTGGGGCATGAGGGCATCGGCGTGGTCTCCGCCGTCGGTGAGGGCGTCACCTCGTTAAAAGTGGGTGACCGCGCCAGCGTCGCCTGGTTTTACCAGGGGTGCGGCCATTGCGAATACTGCGTCAGCGGCAACGAGACCCTGTGCCGCTCGGTGAAAAACGCCGGCTATAGCGTTGACGGCGGCATGGCGGAAGAGTGCATCGTGGTGGCGGACTACGCGGTGAAAGTGCCGGATGGGCTCGATTCTTTCGCCGCCAGCAGCATCACCTGCGCCGGCGTCACCACCTACAAGGCGGTGAAGATTTCCGATATCAAACCGGGGCAGTGGATCGCCATCTACGGCTTGGGCGGGCTGGGCAACCTGGCGCTGCAGTATGCCAAGAACGTGTTTAACGCCAAAGTGATCGCCATCGACGTCAACGACGGTCAGTTGGAGTTCGCCAAACAGATCGGCGCCGATCTGACCATCAACTCCAAAACGCAAAACGCGGAGGAGATCATTCAGCAGCAAACCGGCGGCGCTCACGCGGCGGTGGTGACGGCGGTGGCGAAAGCCGCCTTCAACTCGGCGGTGAATGCGGTGCGCGCCGGCGGTAAAGTGGTGGCCGTGGGGCTGCCGCCGGAGAGCATGGATCTGAGCATTCCGCGCCTGGTGCTGGACGGCATTCAGGTGGTGGGTTCGCTGGTGGGCACACGCGAAGATCTGAAGGAGGCGTTCCAGTTCGCCGCCGAAGGCAAGGTGACGCCGAAAGTGACCAAGCGGCCGCTGGGGGATATCAACGCCATCTTCGACGAGATGAAGGCGGGCACCATTCGCGGTCGCATGGTGATCGATCTCGGCATGACGAAGTAGGCCACGCGAAAAAAGAAGGCCACCTGCGGGTGGCCTTCTTGTCATTACGCCGGATTCAGAACAGGCCCAGCGGCTTGGCGTCGTAGCTGACCAGCAGGTTTTTCACCTGTTGATAGTGCGACAGCGCCGCCTTGTGGGTTTCGCGTCCGATGCCGGAGTTCTTGTAGCCGCCGAACGCGGCGTGCGCCGGGTACAGGTGATAGCAGTTGGTCCACACGCGCCCGGCCTTGATCGCGCGGCCCATGCGGTAAGCGCGGTTGATGTCGCGGGTCCACAGCCCGGCGCCCAGCCCAAACTCGGTGTCGTTGGCCAGCGCCAGGGCTTCGGCCTCATCCTTAAAGGTGGTGACGCCAATCACCGGCCCGAAGATCTCCTCGCGGAAGAAACGCATGCTGTTGTTGCCGGTAATCAGCGTCGGCTGCAGGTAGAAACCGTTTTGCACTTCGTCGCCGCGCTGGGCGGGCTCGCCGCCCGCAACGATTTTGCCTCCCTCGTTTTTAGCGATCTCGATATAGGACAGGATCTTGTCGTACTGCTGTTTTGACGCCTGGGCGCCGATCATGGTCTCGGTGTCGAAGGGATCGCCCTGGCGGATGGTAGCGATACGCGCCAGCACTTTCTCCATAAACTGCGGGTAGATGGATTCCTGGATCAGCGCGCGTGAAGGGCAGGTGCACACCTCCCCCTGGTTGAAGAAGCCCAGCACCAGCCCCTCAACCGCTTTGTCGATAAACTCCGGTTCCGCCTGCATGATGTCTTCAAAATAAATGTTCGGCGATTTTCCGCCCAGCTCGACGGTGCTGGGGATGATGTTCTCCGCCGCACAGGCGAGGATATGGCGGCCGACCGGCGTGGAGCCGGTGAAGGCGATTTTTTCAATGCGTTTGCTGCGCGCCAGCGCTTCGCCGGCCTCGGCGCCAAAACCTTGCACTACGTTGAGCACGCCCGGCGGCAGCAGATCGCCGATCTCTTCCATCAGCACGCTGATGCCGAGCGGCGTTTGTTCCGCCGGTTTCAGCACCACGCAGTTACCGCCCGCCAGCGCTGGCGCCAGTTTCCAGGCGGCCATCAGCAGCGGGAAGTTCCACGGAATGATCTGGCCGACCACGCCCAGCGGTTCATAGATATGGTAGGCCACGGTGTTCTGGTCGATCTCCGCCGCGGTGCCTTCCTGCGCGCGCAGGCAACCGGCGAAGTAACGGAAATGGTCGACCGCCAACGGCAGATCGGCATTCAGGGTTTCGCGGATCGGTTTGCCGTTGTCCCAGGTTTCGGTCAGCGCCAGCATCTCCAGCCGCGATTCGATGCGATCGGCGATCGCCAGCAGCACGTTGGAACGCTCCTGCACGCTGGTTTTACCCCAGGCGTCCGCCGCCGCATGCGCCGCGTCAAGCGCCAGCTCGATGTCTTTGGCGTCGGAACGCGGGAATTCGGCGATCGGCTGGCCGGTCACCGGCGAGGTGTTGGTGAAGTAGTTGCCGGATACCGGTTCGACGAATTTGCCGCCAATGTAGTTGCCATAGCGTTTGCGGAACGAAACCAGCGAGCCAGGCAAACCGGGGTGGACATATTTCATGTTAAGCACCTCTCTGCAGATGAAAAGCGGCGCTATTGGGCTGCGCCTGTGAATGCGGCATGTCGCCGCAGTAAAGAGAAGCACGGCGCGTGCCAGATTAGCGACAGAGGTAGCATCCGTAAAAAAAAGAACGAGTTATTAAAACCTTAAGCATTGAGAGGGCTGAGAACTTCGGGTGGCGCCGCCGTCGCCGATGATTTTTTGTGTCCCGTGTCGCAACGCCTGATACACATTTATGATACACATTTGCAACACTCGCGAACGGGGGAGAAACGCATGTTGTCTGACGACCGCTTGCCCGCAGAGGGCGCCAGCTTGCTGACCCAGCCGTTGGCGGAATCCTGGCAACGCAGCCAGGGTTATGGCTTGACGCGCACCGATCAACATATCCCGTTTATCAAAGCCGGATTGCTCGAAGAGCTGCGCAGCCGCAACGATTGGGTGCCGCAGCGGGTACAGCCGCTGATCGAGCAGCTGGGCGCGCAAATTACGCGCCAGCCCGCCATTGTGGTGATCGCCGACGCCGACGGGCTGGTGCTGGAAACCCGCGGCAATACCGACTTTCTGCATAAGGCGTCGCGCTTTGCGCTGGCGCCGGGCAACCAGTGGGGAGAAGCGGAGCGGGGCACCAACGCCATCGGCACCGCGCTGGCGCTGGGTGCGTTCTGCGAAGTGCGCGGCGACCAGCATTTTCTCAACCAAAATGCCGGATTGAACTGCACCGCCGCACCGATCTATCGGCCGGATGGCCGCATTGCCGGCATACTGGATCTCTCCGCACCCGCGCAGCGCCCGTACCGCGATGCACAGCGCCTGATCATGCAGGCGGTGCGGCATATCGAACACCGCTGGGTCAGAAGCGCGATCGCCGACCGCCACTGGACGCTGCGTCTGCACGCCGATGCCCGCTGCCTGGGCAGCGCGCAAGAGCTGCTGCTGGTGTTTCACGACGAAGTGCTGATCGCCGCCAATCGACTGGCGATGATGGAGTTCCAGCTCTCGTCGGCCTCATTCGGCTCCGTTGAGTTCACCCAGCTGTTTCCCGATCTGTTGCGACAGCCTTCCGGGGCACCGCGCCAGACGCTGGCCGGCAATCAACAGCACTATTATTCGTTGCTTGAGGCGCCGCAGCGCCGCGTCAGCGCTCTGCGTTCTGCGCCGCCGGCGGAACGGCACGACGAGCAGCATCAGAAAGCGCTGCGCATTCTCAACGCCGGCCTTTCGCTGTGCGTGACCGGCGAAACCGGCTGCGGTAAAGAGCATTTCAGCCGCCGCCTGTTTCAAGAGAGCCGCTGGCGCAACGGCAACTTCGTGGCGATCAACTGCGCGGCGCTGCCTGAGCCGCTGATCGAATCCGAACTGTTTGGCTATGCGCCGGGGGCGTTTACCGGCGCCAATCCGAAAGGCTACATCGGCAAGATCCGCGAGGCGGACGGCGGCGTGCTGTTTCTCGATGAAATCGGCGACATGCCGGCGGGTCTGCAAACGCGCCTGCTGCGGGTATTACAGGAAAAAACGGTCACCCCGCTCGGCAGCCGCAGCGCTTATCCGGTCGAATTCGCGCTGGTCTGCGCCACGCACCACGATCTGCATCGGCAGGTAGAGGCGGGGGCGTTTCGCGAGGATTTGCTGTACCGCATACAGGAATACAGCCTGCGCATTCCGCCGCTCAGAGAGCGGGCGCAGCTGGAAGCCTTCATTTTGCAGCTGTGGCGAGAGCTGGGCGGCGAGCGGCGCGACATTCGTCTGTTGCCGGAGGCGCTGGCGATGCTGGCGCGCTATCCGTGGCCCGGCAACGTGCGGCAACTGTTGAGCACGCTCAAGGTGCTGCTGGCGCTGGCGGACGATCATGCGGTGCTTACCCTGGACGATCTTCCTCAGTCCATCGCGGTGCTGGCGCCGCGGCAAGAGAACGCCGATACCGATCTGGGGGCGCTGCAGGCGGCGATCGACAGGGCGGGCGGCAATCTCAGCCGGGCGGCGAAGGCGCTCGGCGTTTCACGCAGCACGCTGTACCGCAAGCTGGGGAGGCAGAAAACGGCGGCGGAATAAGGCGGCGCGATTGAGCGGCGATAAGGCCCCGCTGCGCGGGGCCTGTTGCTCTCTCAATCCCCCAGCCCCGGCGGGTTAATCTCGGAATGGGCAATCTTCTCGTCGCTCTCCGCCCAGCGATCCAGCACCTGCAGATAGCTGCCGTTGGCGATGGCGCTGTTGAGCGAAGCCTGCACCGCGTCCACCAGGCCGTTGCCTTTCTTCAGCGTGACGGCGATGTTGGCGGTCTTCGGCCAGCCGCCGGGCACGATGCCCACCAGCCGGGTTTTGCCGGTCAGTCGCGCCTGATAAGCGCCGGAAACGTTGGGCCCGAAGGTGGCGTCGGCGCGGCCGGACTGAATAGCCAGCGTGGAGGCGGCCTTGTCGGTGACATACACCGGCTGCAGCGGCGCCAGCCCCTTGGCGCGGTTCTCTTTGTCCCAGGCCAGCAGCACCGCTTCCTGATTGGTGCCGGAGTCGACGATGATCTTTTTACCGGCGATATCCGGCGCGGTTTTGATCTGGGTGATTTTACTGTCGGATTTGACGTAGAAACCCAGCGTATCCTGCCGATAGGTGGCGAAATCGAATTTGGTCTTGCGTTCGTTGGTCACGGTGATGTTGTAAACCGCGGCGTCATATTTGCCGGAGGCCACCCCCAGCGGCCAGTCTTCCCACGAGGTGGGCACCAGCTTGAGTTTTAACCCCAAACCGTCGGCCACCAGGCGCGCAATGTCCGCCTCGCTGCCAATCACCGTTTTATTGTCGCGGGCGTACAGGCCGAACGGCGGGCCGCTGCCCAGCAGAGAAATGGCAACCGTCAGCGTGCCGGGTTCCACGAACCGGAAGCCGGCGGGGATTTTGGCCACGGCTTCGGCGCTCTTCACCGTGTGGATCGGCGTTTCGTTGGCGACGAGATCCACGCCTGGTGCGGCGGCGGCGGAAAAACTCAGCAGCGCCGCAATCACTATCATCTTTTTGCTATATATCATTATGTTAATTACCTTCATTATTATGGGTGTCACACGGTCGTTGCACTATCTCTAAAGGCGGCAGATCTGTGAACGAACAAAATCAACTAACCAATCTTGGAAAAATCATGAGGCGCCTCTGGCGGCGCTGAATCGATCGAGGATGCACCATGTCGTCGCGTTTCGCTACGTTGGGCCGCATACCGCGCGGCGTGTGGGTATTGGGTGGCGTGAGCCTGCTGATGGACGTTTCCTCGGAGATGATCCATAGCCTGTTGCCGCTGTTTATGGCGACGACGCTCGGTGCCAGCGTGATCGTCATCGGGTTGATCGAAGGGCTGGCGGAGGCGACGGCGTTGATCGTCAAGGTGTTCTCCGGCGTGCTCAGCGATTACCTCGGCAAACGCAAGGGGCTGGCGCTGCTGGGCTACGGGCTGGGCGCCATCAGCAAACCGTTTTTCGCCATCGCGTCGTCGTCCGGCATGGTGATGAGCGCGCGCCTGCTGGATCGCGTGGGCAAAGGCATCCGCGGGGCGCCGCGCGATGCCCTGGTGGCCGACGTGACGCCGCCGGAGATCCGCGGCGCGGCTTTCGGGCTACGCCAGTCGCTGGATACCGTCGGTGCCTTTTTAGGGCCGCTGCTGGCCGTCGGCCTGATGCTGCTGTGGCACAACGATTTTCGCGCCATCTTCTGGGTGGCGGCGATCCCGGCGGCGCTGGCGATTGCGCTGCTGTTTTTCGGCCTGAAAGAGCCGGCCACCGCGATAATCCACAAGCGCACCAACCCGATCACCCGCGCCAACCTGCGGCTGCTGGGGCGCAGCTATTGGTGGGTGGTGAGCATCGGCGCGATCTTTACGCTGGCGCGTTTCAGTGAAGCGTTCCTGGTGTTGAAGGCGCAGCAGGGCGGCACGCCGCTGGCGCTGATCCCGCTGGTGATGGTCGCCATGAATCTGGTCTACGCCTGTTCGGCCTATCCGTTCGGTAAATTGTCCGACCGCATGAGCCATGAAGGATTGCTGAAAGCCGGGCTGCTGGTGCTGATCGCCGCCGATCTGGTATTGGCGCTGAGCGATCATTGGGGCGGGGTGCTGTTTGGCGTGGCGCTGTGGGGCGTGCACATGGGCATGACGCAGGGACTGTTGGCGGCGATGGTGGCGCACACTGCGCCGGCGCACCTGCGCGGCACCGCGTTCGGCATGTTCAATCTGATCGGTGGCGTGGCATTGCTGCTGGCGAGTCTCGGCGCCGGAACCCTGTGGGAACTGTTCGGTTCCGCCTCCACCTTTTACGCCGGGGCGATCATCTGCGTGGTGACGCTGGTCGGCATGAAGCTGGCGCCGTTCGGCGAACGGCAGGGCGCTTAGCGGCCCTCGACAAACTGCGGCATAGCCTGCAGCAACTCGGGCACCTGCTGGGACTCCACCGCCCGGCTGAACAGAAAACCCTGGCCGATATGGAAACCGGCTTCGCACAGTGTTTGGCGCTGTTGCTCGGTTTCCACGCCTTCGGCGATGATATCGATCGACAGTTTTTGACCGAGAATGCCGATGCTTTCCACGATCGCCAGGATCGCCGGTTCGGTGTTCATGCGTTGAATAAAGTCGCAGTCCAGCTTAATGCAGTCCAGCGGGTAATCCATGATATGGCTGAATGAGGAGTGGCCGGTGCCAAAGTCGTCCAGCGCGATGCGGATACCCATCTCTTTGAGCATTTGCAGCGCGCGCAGTACGTATTTCGAACCGTGCTTGTTGAACGCGTGTTCGGTCACTTCCAGTTCGATCAGGTGATGGGGAATGCGGAACTTCAGCAGACGTTGCAGGAAGGTTTCGGCGTAGTTGTCGCGTAAAAACTCTATCGGCGACACATTCAGCGAAATAGGCCGTACCGCCACGCCGGCCGCGCGCCAGCGGGCGATATCGGCGAAGACTTTCAGCTGCATGGCTTCGCTGATCTTGGTTGCCAATTCGTAGTCGTTAAACGCCTCGCTTACCGTCGCCGGCAGCTGTACGCCGTTTTGCGGGCAGTGCCAGCGCAGCAGCGCTTCAAAGCCGACGATGCTGCCGTCGATCAGGCAGACTTTCGGTTGGTAGCTGGGGCGGATGCAGTTGTCGCGTACGATCTGGCGCGCGTAGTTGAGCTGGCTGGCGCGGGCGCGCGCTTTGTCCATCATCTTGCGATCGAACATGTAGACGCCGCCGCGGCCGCCGTCTTTCAGTTCATACAACGCGGTATCGGCGCATTTCATCAGCTCCGAAGCGTCGCGAGCGTCTTTGGGATAGATGGCGCCGCCGATGCTCATGCCGCAATGCAGCGTCTTGCCGCCGTGGGTGATCGGCGTCTCCAACTGCAGCAGAAACTTGTTAGCGATGCGGAAAATATCCTGCTCGTTTTCGACATCGCTGATCACCACGGCGAACTCGTCGCCGCCGAGGCGGGAGACGAACGAATGCGCATTCATGCAGGCGCTGAGCCTTTTACCCAAGATCCGCAGCAGATGGTCGCCCGCCGCGTGGCCCAGCGTGTCGTTCACCAGCTTGAAGTGGTCAAGATCCAGCAGCATCAGCCCAAGCGACTTTTTGCCGTGCAGGGCGCGCTTCATCTCTTGCTTCAGCTTTTTCTTGAATAAGCGCCGGTTGGGCAGGCCGGTCAATTCGTCATATTCGCTGGCGAGCAACAGACGTTGTTCCATCACGCGTTGCGACGTCACGTCGCGCGAAACGCACAAGATCTCGGCCACGGCGCCGTGTTCATCGCTGACCGGTGTGAGAATGTTGTCCCAGTGCTGTTTTTTACCCTGCGGCGTCACGCTCAATCCGGTGAAGCGCGCATTTTTTCCGGCTCTGACGTTGCGCAGCGCCTTGCTGCCGCGGCGACGGATCTCGGGGGACAGCAGCCCCAGCCAGGGCATGCCAAACTCTTTTTGCGCCGGATCAAGACCGAGCGCCAGGCTGCCGGAGCGATTCATGTGGCGCAGCGTGCCGTCGTGATTGATCACTTTGATGCAGTCGACGCTGGCGTCCAGCATGTCTTGCTGGATAGAGAGCGCCTGAACGTTTTGCTGGCGTTGCAGCATTTGCGGATGGATGTCGGTGGCGGTGAGGTACCAGCTGGGCTCCTGCGCCATGCCGTCCTGACGGGCGTTAAACGCCAGCATAAACCACCGGTAGGCGCCGCTGCGCTCGCGCAGACGGGCTTCGCCGGCGAACGAGGAGAGGGCAACGATCGCCTGGCGCCATTGCGCGGCCAAGCGATCGCGATCGTCGGGATGCAGTGCATCGAGCCAGTCTGTGGCGGCGTGCTCACCGGCGATGGCGCCGGTATAGTCGCGCCACTGCTTATTGAAGTAACCGCCAAGGCGGTTGCCGAAGCAAATCAGACCCGGCAAGTCGTCTACGATTTCGCTATAGAGATCAATAGGATTTTTGTTATTACTCTGCTTGGGCAACAGGGTCATGCGGTATTTCCTCGGAAAATTACCCATATTCTTGCTCTATAGCAGAGCCTCTTTCAATATAGTCATTGCCAATGAAAATGGGAATAGCCAGCGGGCGCGGCTAAGAACCAGCCTGGTAGCATGAAATAGATTACGCAAGAACGCATTAGGAATACTCCTGTTATTTATAAGCCCCTCTTATATTGCATCGAAAAATAAGTGCTCCGACCACGATGTTTTACTGTCTGAAAAAGTAATCAATATTGATGTTTCAATGTGGCGAAATGTTTAGCTGCCATGCTGTTGTTGCGCTCGGCATTTTGCTTGCGCTATGCACCAATGCTGAAGAAATCCTCGCTTATGGCGGTGATGCTCACCATTTCATGCACGTTTTAACAGGCGCCAAAGCACGGTTCCCGGGCGATGACGAGAAAAGTGATGATATAAATCAAGAAATGTTTTGTTTCATCTGTTGACACTTTGCTGACGTGTGAGATAGCCTCGCGAATGATAATCATTAGCAAAACTGGATGGTGTCGCAAATGCATTCACGTAATGATCCCCAGGTAGCGGTTCGGATGACAGGCAACGTTCATCACACGAGACCACGTCTGCTGTGGTCTCTGGCAACGAGACAATGTATCGAACGGCAGTTGTCATCAGGCCTCTTGGGCGGCATCTTCACTTAGCCTCAACCAGCAGATCTCGGTATTTAAGCCATGGCCGGATCAAGGCGGTCTATTATTTCCACGCATTTTTCGCGGATATATCGCGATCTCACGGAGTTGCATACGTTCTCAATCATGGGTAAGGAGGCCTCGGGCGGTTAAAATTAAATTTACTCTCTGGGTGTAAAGGAATTGGCAAAAAGAATGGGGCGTATCGGGTTACCGCTATTCTCAGGACTTTGATTAACCCCAAGAGACATTTCGGATGTCATATTAATACTAGCTTCTTTGTGGAGAAAGCTATGGGTAATACCATGAATGGAAACAAAACAGGTTGGGACAGTGTTAACGATCTTATTCACTACCATGAGCGCGGGAATGGTTTGACGATCAATAATAAACCGTCCTATGACATAAATGATGCGGGGTTGCAGATCGCGCGCAGCGATAAAACCTGGAATGGCGTTCACGTCACGGGCAAAGATGCGACGGTGACCTATTCATTCCCGGATTGGGAATATAACGAACTGAACCTGGGCCACCGCTCCTCAGAACGCGATACGGGGCTAAGTGCGTTCACGCAACATCAACAAGAGCAGGCGAAGTTATCTTTGCAATCCTGGGCCGATGTTGCCAACCTAAAGTTTGTCGAAGTGGCATCGGATCAACCTTCCAATATTACTTTTGGGAATTATGAGGGAAAAGGGCAAGCGTATGCCTTGAAACCATTCTCATATAATGGCAATGACTACAGAGGATACAATTCTGATGGGCAAAGTTGGTATAATATTAAGAACCATTCTGAAAACTTGCATCCTGAGCTGGGTAATTACGGCCGTTTAACCATTACCCACGAAGTTGGCCATACTCTCGGGTTAGATCATCCGGGAACGTATAATGCGGGGCAAGGAAGCCCAAATTATACCAAGGCAGTTTACGCCGAAGATACCCGGCAGTTTAGCGTAATGAGTTACTGGAATGAATCCATTACCGATGCGGATCATGGCCACTACTATGCCGCTGCACCGCTGGTTGATGATATCGCGGCCATCCAACATCTTTACGGTGCCAACATGACCACCCGAACCGGCGACACCGTTTACGGGTTTAATTCAAATACAGACCGAGACTTCTATACACTCAAGGGCAGCCACGACAAGCTGGTGATGTCTGTCTGGGATGCAGGTGGTAATGATACCCTTGATTTCTCGGGGTATAGCCAAAATCAACGTATCAACTTGAACGAAGGCGCTTTCTCCGACGTCGGGGGATTAAAAGGGAATGTTTCCATCGCTGCCGGTGTCACCATCGAAAACGCGATAGGGGGCTCAGGTAATGACATCATCGTTGGGAATCACGCAGACAATACGCTCAAAGGCGGCGCCGGCAATGATGTTATTTACGGCGGGGCTAGTCAGGATCAATTATGGGGAGGAGACGGTAATGACATTTTTGTCTTCTCTGATCTTAATGACTCGCCTGTTCAGGCACCTGATACAATTTGGGACTTTGAGTCAGGCAAGGACAAGATCGATCTGTCCTTCTTCAACCAAGGCGATAAGGGCAGTGATTTCATTCAGTTCGTCGATCATTTCAGCGGGCAGGCCGGTGAGGCGCTATTGTCCTATGATAGCCAGAACAATCTGAGTGAACTGGCCTTCAACATCCAGGGCGGTGCAAATCCAGACTTCCTGGTGCACATCGTTGGACAGGCTGACGTCGCTGTTGATTTTATCGTTTAAAATGGCAACGGTGGGCGATGATGCCCACCGTTTCACATGGGCCACCTATGTATAAATTTATTCTTGTCGGAATAATATTCTTGTTTTCAGGAGTCTCTATGGCAAGCAGCCTGGTTTTACCTTCCGCCGAAACGCTATCCGGGCAGTGGACGGTCAGTGATAAATCAAAATCTTGTGTTGTGCAGCTCAACACGGAGAGTGTGGATTCGGCTGGCGGCTATAGCCTGAAATTCTTGTCTGATTGCACGCCCGACGTATTGCCGCAAGAGCCTGCCGCATGGCGTCCCGCCCCCGATGGCATTGCGCTGTTGGACAAGGATGGGCTAACCGTACTTTTCTTCTCTCAGGAAGACGATCATTACCGTAGTCAAATCTGGGCTGAGACAGGAAAGATCTTGAAGAGAAATAACTAGCCAACAACGCCTTCTTATCCCTCGGCCGGCGCTTCTGAACGCGGTCATCACGTTTCACGTCGCTCCGCTCACGATTTTCTGAGATATCGTTCCCTTGGTTATTCGTTGTCTTGCTGCGTTTATATTGCGTCGGGTGGACACCGGCGCAATATCAGCCGGCAACGAACAGCCGCTGCTGCCAGTGCAACAGTTGTGTCAGCGTGATTGGCGCAGCGGCAGCAATGGTCGCGCGATTTTCCAACGCAATCTCCCGCGCGCGTTGCAACGGCTCGGCGCTGAGGCGTTGCAAGTTTTGTTGCAGCGCCTGTTGCGTTTGCTCCAGCTCACCAACGCTAACGTACGTCAGCTCATGATGCATCTGCTGCAAGAATTCGTCGGTTAACTGCCGCAGCTGTTCCGCGGTGAACGTCGGGGATTGCAGCGCGAACAGCAGGCCTTCGGCATGGGTGCAGCGGTGGAAGGCACATTGCACCACGTAGCCCACGTTGCGTTCCACGCGCAGCCGCTGAAAATAGCGCGGCGCGTAAAGCCGGGCCAGCACGCGCAGCGCCCAGCGGCCTTCAGCTTCATCGCTTTGCAGCGGGTAAAACTGCAGCAAGGCGTGTTCGGCGCCGCTTTCCGTCAGCGTGACAGGAGGAGGTAAACGCGGCGGCGTTTGCGGCTCAGCCGTTATGGCGTAGGGGAAGTCATACAGCAAATGTGACAGCCGCCGTTTTAACTCGCCATCGCCGCCGACCAGGGTGGCATGCCAGTGTGGCGCCGTTGCCGTAGAGACGTTCAACGCCGCCGGCAATTGGGCTAACAGGCGGCGAATGGCGATATCGTTTTGTTGTTTTAACTGCGCGTGGCGCAGGTTTCTCGCCGCCTCGTTGATGACGGCCGACGACGGCGCCGCCAGGGCCCGGTTCACGACGTTCAGGCCGTGGCAGATCAGCCCGTGGCTGCCCGCCAGCTGCAGCAGCCACACACCCTGGTGGCGTTCGACGCTTAAATGTCCCTCCCGATGCGCTAACTCGGCCGCTCCGGGGCGCAATGCCGCCTGCAAACCACAGGCCTGTTCTTCGCTGAGTGAGCCATGCGACGATGGGCGCAGCAACAGCACCGGCTGCGCCTCGCCGGAACGTAGATGCTGCAGCGGCGCCTGGCCGGCCGGCAAGGGCGGTATCGGCAGCGCCGCCGAAGCGGAGAAAAAGCGGAAAGGCTCCGCTGTAGGCGTCAGCGCGGCGCCGACGAAGGGGCCAAGGGTCAGCGGCAGCCCTTGGATTTCGCGCGTTTCACCGCCCCCCTCGGGCAGCACGGCCAGGCGGCGGCGCGGCGCTGCCATCAGCATAGCGAGTTGCCGTGTCCAGTCGTCATGCTGTTCCGTCGGCGGCAGCCCCAATGCCCTGGCCCGCAGCTGATCGAGCGGCGCCAAACGGTGAAAATCGCGGTTCGCCAGTTGCCCGAAATGCTCGAGCTGGCCCGGTGTCAGCGCGTTCAGGGCCTGCAGCCATGCTAGCAAGGCGCTTTCGATATGGGCGGCCTCAGACGCCGAGCCGTGATTGACGGTGAAAATAAAACTCAGCAGGGCGCTGTTTTCGCCGCAGCGGGCATAATCCAGACGAACGGCGTCACCCCACGCGTGCGCGCGCAGCCGTGCCAGCAGCCCGCCTGGGGCATCGTCCAGCAATAAACGCTCAAGCCGTCGCAGCCAGCCGCGTGAACGGCAGTGCGGCAGGGCAAACACCAGCCGCAGCTGCGGCGCGCCGGGAAGAGACAGCGTGTAATCTTGTCCGGCGGCCAGCGGCGGCAATGTCTCGGGCGGCGTGGCGCTGCCCGACGGCAAGCCGCCACCGTAGCGCTGTGCCAGCGCATGCAGGTGCTCGAGCGATTGCGGGCCTTGCAGCCACAGCGTCATGTTCGGTGCGCGGTAATAGTGGTGGTGAAACTGCCGCAACGCCTGCTGCAATGCGGAAATATCGCTGCCGAAAGCGGCGCGGCTGCCGATATGAAAGCGATGCAGCGCGTCAAATCCGCTGAACATCTGCCGCTGCGCCGCTTCGCAGCGGGTTTCACCGTCGGCGCGCAGCAGGCGGTATTCGGCGTCGATGACCTCGATCTCCTGGGCGATTGCCTCAGCCGCCAGCTGCGGGGCGGCGAGCATATCGCTCAGCCGAGCCAACCCCTCCGCCAGAGGGGCAGCGCCCACTTCAAAGAAAAACGCGGTTTGCGTGGCCTGGGTGGTGGCGTTTAGCCGGCCACCGGCCGCCTGCGTCCAGCCCATCAGCCCATCTTGCGCGCTGAAGTTCGCGCTGCCGCGAAACAGCATATGCTCCAGCAGATGCGCCAGGCCGGGCCAGGCGGCAGGCGCCTGAAAGCTGCCCGCTTCGATGCACACCAGTGCGGCGGCGCCCTCAGCGGCCGGGGTGCTTATCACCCTGACGGCCAAACCGTTATCGAGCTGCCACGAAGCGGCGAGTGTCATCGTCAGCCCTTGAAGATCAGTCGGGAGTTGGTCTGATTGCGAAAGCGCAGCTGATCGATACCGATCTGCGAGCGATTCGCCGCTTCACGCGCCGCCAGAATGGTGCCGTGGTGCGGCGATTTGCCGCA